>JASIDM010000086.1 GCA_030044695.1 Thermoplasmata archaeon | reverse complement strand
CGCCCCCATGCCGGCGAGCACCGCGCCGCTCCCGACGTAGGCGAGCAGCGTCGTGAGGTCCCCGAACGGCGTGAGGGTGTCGACGCTCACGTTGTCGGCCGAACCGGCGAACATCTCGACCCCCAGCCCCTCGGTCCCCGTGGAGTACGACCGGGAGGCGAACGTGTAGACGTTCGTGGGGCCGAAGCCGGGGGCGGTGACGTTCAGCTCCAGGCCGCCGTTGGGGACGTTCGGAAAGCGGAACGCCCCGTTGACCCCGGTGACCGAGGAGGCGTAGTCGTTGCCGTTGACGCTCAGGACGACGGCCGCCCCGGCGACCGGGCACACGAACGGTCCCTCGGGGCAGTCGTAGACCGTGCCGGAGACGGTGTAGCGGGCCGGCTCGCTCGCGACGTACCCCTCGACGGCCAGGATCCCGGCGACGGTCGCCGCCAGGACCGCGGCGATGGCGAGGGCGACCGACGCGACCGCCCCCGAGCGCCAGCGCGGGCGCCGCGGGATCGCGAGGTGGGGGTAAAGGCCCGGCACCACCTCCCAGGAGTACAACGGAGGCAGCTCGCGCGGGACGACGACCGGGACCGGCACATGGCAGCTCGGGCAAGGGAACCACTGCGTCGGGGGCGCGGGCGCGACGACCGCCCGGAGCTCTCGCCCGCACGACGGGCAGCGCATCGTGACCGTCGCCGGGCCCATCGTGCCGCCGGGACCCGTGACGGGGTCTTAGCGTTGCGGCGCGCCCTCGGGAAGAGCCATCCCCGGGTCGCCGCGGTCGACGACGGGGCGTTCGCCCGAGGGGACCGAACGGCTCCCGTGGCGGCGGTGATCGTCGCGCTGCCCGACCGCCTGGAGGCCGTTCGCGTCGGGTCGGTGCGGGTCGACGGGACGGACGGAACGCGACGCGTCCTGGCCCTCCTCCGAGCCCTCGGCTCGTGGGAAGGGGTCCGGGCGGTCCTGCTCGACGGGGCCGTGGTCGGAGGGTTCAACGTCCTCGACCTCGGGGCGATCGCCCGAGCTGTCCGGGTGCCGGTCGTCGCCGTCACGCGTCGGCCTCCGGACTTTGCGCGGATCGCCGCGGCGCTGCGCCGCTGGTTCCCGCGAACGGCGAGGCGGCGTCTCGCCACGCTCCGGCGCCACCGGCTCGCGCCGGTGCCGACGGGGGCCGAGCCGATCCTCGCGGCGGCCGTCGGCTGCACGGCCCAGGACGCCGCCGGTCTCGTCCGTCGGACCGCCGTGCAGGGATTCTGGCCCGAACCGCTTCGCCTCGCCCATCTGATCGCCTCGTCCGGGTACGCCACGGGGGCGGACGGGGTCCGCCGACGGCGTCGTGCCCCGGCCGGCGCCGCGGACCTGCGCCGGATCCGATCACATCGGCGTCGCTCTTAGACCGCCGCGTCCGGCCCGTCGCCTTCCAGCCGGCTCCGGGCCACCGCGGGGCACCCGACAAGGGGCGACGCCGAACTCCCGAGCCTCGCCGCCGTAGGGCGCGTCGCCACGCTCGGGCTCGGCAGGTTCGAAGTCGCCGAGGGTCGAGCGCCGCGAGGAGCCTCGGCTCGACAGCAACGTGGATGTAGTCGGCCCACGTCCGACTCCAGTGCCATGCGGGCGAGCCACCATCGCGCCTGGGCGGTCTTGGTCGGACTGGTCGTCGTGCTCTCGCTGGGGGCGGTCGCGCACCCGGCGACGGCGAGTTCCGCCGAAGGGCTGCGGCTCGCGTCCAGCATCGGCGTGGGGCCGGCACCGTGCAACATTGCGCTCGACACGTCCAACGGCCAGCTGTTCACGGCCAACGACGGAGCCGCGAACCTCTCCGTGATCAACGGCTCGACGGACACCGTCGCGGTCCCCTCCATCCCGGTCGGGACCACCCCCTGCGGCATCGCCTACGACAGCGTGAACGGCCTGGTCTACGTCGCCAACTTCGCCGACGCCAACGTGACCGTGGTGAACGGTTCGACGGACAAGGTCGTCGTCCCGTCGATCGAGGTCGGGGCGGCGCCGATCGCGGTGGCCGTCGATACCTCGAACGATTTCGTTTACGTGGCCGATCGGTCCGACGCTAACCTCACCGTGATCAACGGATCGAGCAACCGGGTGGTCGTTGCCTCGATCGCGACCGGCAACTCCCCGTACGGCCTGGCGTACGACGCGTCCAACGGTGACGTGTACGTGGCGAACGACGGCAACGACAACGTGAGCGTGGTGGACGGCGCGACGAACAAGGTAGTGGCGACGGTCCCGGTCGGGGGTGCCCCCCAGGGCGTGGGGTACGATCCGTCCAACGGCTACATCTACGTGACGAATCGGGACGACAACAACGTGACGGTCATCAACGGCGCCACGAACAAGGTCGTCGGCGCGGGTCTGCGCGTCGGGACCACCCCCTTCGCCGATGCCTACGATCCGGCGAACGGCGACCTCTACGTCAGCAACTGGGGCTCCGCTAACCTCACGGTGATCGATGTCGCGACCGGGCAGCAGGTTGCCCCGGCGATCCCCGTCGGGTCGGAGCCGTGGGGCGTGGTCGTCGACGGCCTGAACGGCGCGATCTACGTCGCGATCCAGGGCGGGAGCAACGTCACGGTGTTCGGCTACCTGACGGTCGGAACGTCGCCGAGCGGCAGCTCGACCGTCCTCGGGCTGAACGCGGGGGGGGCCGCCCTCGTGATCGGGCTCTTGGTCGTCTGGGGCGTGGTGGCGACCGGCGTGGCGGCGGTGCTCCGCTTCCGCCGTCCGCGCCGACCCGCTCCGCTCCCTCCGGCCGCGGTGTCGGTCGGTCCGTCGCCCGGCAGTTCGCCTCCCGGCCCCCCTCCGGGAGCGACCTAGCCACGGCGTCGACCGCTCCGGCACGAGCGTTCCCCGGCCGGACGGCTGGGGATCTCGGCGCGCCCGCCCTGCCGGAGGGGCCCGGGCGGGAACATTCGGGCGAGGCGCGACCCTGCGGCCACACCGGACCGCCGGGCGAGACTCGCTCGCGGAGCGGCACTGTCTTAGGGAGCCTCTCCCCTCGACAGCGCGCGGGCCTGTAGCTTAGCCTGGACAAAGTACTGGCCTTCTAAGCCAGCAGTCTCGGGTTCAAAGGCCCCGGGAATGTCGGCCCGGGGCGGGGACTCCCGACAGGCCCGCTCGCCCCCGGGAGAGCGCCGCGCGGGCTACGCGAGCCCGACCTTCGCCGCGCAGTCGTCGCAGAGCAGGGCATGAGGATCCGGGGGCAGCGGCTGGCCGCAGAGCGGGCAGGCGGCCCGGGCGTCCGCCGCCGCGATCAGTTCCTGCACGCTCGTCCGCAGCTCCGGCCGGACGGGGGGAGCGGCCGAGACCCCCTCGGCCGGCGACGGCGGGAGGAACGCCTCCAGCCGGGCGCGGTACACGCCCGTGCGCGGGTCGAACGTCGCGTACCGCTGTCGGACCAGCGACTGCAGCGCCGACTCCACGAGCTCCCGGACGCCGCCGTAGACGTGCCGCAGCTCGATGCTCGTGAGGCCGTTCGACTCGACGAGCACCTCCAGGCATCGGGCCGCCAGCAGGGAGACGTGGCCTCGACCGATCTTCCGGTCGACCCCCCACGCGAGCCGAGCCGGGCGCCGGACCTTGCGCGCGAGGGCGAGGCGACCGGTGCGGGGGTCGGCCAGCAGCGCGGCGTGCACCAGGTCGACCTCGTAGCGGACCCGCTCCTCCGCGAGGTACAGCAACAGCGCCACCTCGAACGGCACGATCGGGGCGGCGCGGCAGATCGTGATCCCCTGGGTGAGGGTGCCGACGAGGCTGGGGACCCCGGCCCCTCGGTCCGAGCCGGGGGCCCCGGGCGCGTCCTCCGCCCGGGAGCGGACGACGTAGTGCTCCCGCAGGAGCACCCGGGCGATCGCCCGGCGGGGGGCCTCGCCCTGGGCCCCGAACAGCTCCGCCGAGCCGTCGTCGTGGACGACGAGGCGCGAGAACGGGACGAGGTACTCCCACTCGGCGTCGGTCCCCGAGGACCGGTCCAGGCGCAGCTCGGCGGAGCCGAACGTCGCGGCGGGGTCGACGAGGGCGGCGTACAACGTGGGGAACGGCCGCCCGTCCACGAGGATCTCGAGCCCGCCGACGGCGCGCCGCCTCCGCCCGACGTACTCCTCGAACGCCCGGCCCAACCCCCGGGCCGCGTGCTCGTCGAACCGGTCCTTGGCGAGTTGGCGGGCGACGCCCTCGAGCTCACCCAGCGACGCCGTGCTCGCGCTCACCGCGCTCCTCGAGAACGGACCGGTAGAGGGAGATAAAGCGCCGGGCCATCGCCTCCAGCGACCGGTGGTCGCGGACCCAGGCGGCGGCCGCGCCGCCGAGACGGCGCCGGTCCGCGGCGTCCCCGGCCAGCTCGACGATCGCCGCGGACAAGAGTTCCGGCGAGCGCGGGTCGACGATCTCTCCCGTGCGGCCCGCGTCGACGACCTCGGCCGGGCCGCCGATCGACGGGGCGAGCACGGCCGCGCCGCAGGCCATCGCCTCGAGCAGGGCGACGCTCGACGTGTCGCTCGTCGACGGGAGGACGAAGACGTCGGTCTGCGCGAGCAGGGCGACCTTCTCCTCCTCCGCCACCGGCCCGACGTAGCGCAGCCGGGCGGCGAGCGCCGGATCGCGTTCCAGTCGGCCGCGGACCGCGGCCTCCTCGGGACCGCGACCTCCGACGATGCCGACGATCGGGGTCCGCTCGGAAGCCTGGGCGAAGGCGTCGAGGAACCGGTGGATCCCCTTGTCCTCCGTCAGCCGCCCGAGGAACGTGACGAGCGGGGCGCCGCCGAGGCCGCAGCGCGCCCGCCAGTCGGGGACCGTCGTGCCGGGGTGGAACCTCGTCACGTCGATCCCGTTGGGGACGATCTCGACCGGGCGTCGGAACGGCTTGCGCGCGCTGCGCTCGAGCGTCGCCCGCGCCGCGGCGGACGGCGCCGTGGCGACGTCGCACCGGTAGTACGTGCCGAGGTTGTACCACCAGGCGACCCGGAAGAACAGCGGCACGAGGAGCTTCTGGGGAACGCTGCGTCGCATCGCCGCGAGATCAGTGTGGAACGTCCCCACCAGGGGGCGGCCGCCGTGCCGGGCCGCCAGGAAGCCGGTCGTGCCGAGGAGCCCCGGGGTGTGGAGGTGGACGACGTCGGTCCCCCGGGCGGCGGCGGCGACCACGCGGAACGGGAACACCGGCCAGCGGTACTCCCCGTACAGCGGGACCGGCAGCGAGCGGAGCCGGTGGACCTCGACCCCGTCGGAGCTCTCGGCCGCGGGCGCCCTCGCGCCGGGGCTCCTGGGGGCGTAGACCCGGACCCGGTGGCCCTGGGCCGCGACCGTTCGGGCGAGCCCGCTCGCCATCTCGGCGACGCCGTCGCGCATCGGCGGGTAGCTGTCGGAGAAGTAGGCGACGTCCAGGGAGGTCGCGGGCAACGTCCCCCTAGCCCGTCGGCGGACGGGCCGGCTCGGAGCGGTCGACGATCTCGCCGAACAGCCGTTCGAGCCGGCTCGCGTCGGTGACGGCGAGGGCCCTCGGGTCGTAGGAGACGAGGAGCGCCGAGCTCCCGCCCTGGACCTGCTCGACGAGCCAGCGGGCGAACCGCAGGGTCACCTCGGGCCCCTCCTCCCCGACGAAGAACTCGAGGGCGTCGACGTACACCAGCGCTCCCCCCGGCGCCTCGAGGGCGGCGCGCAGCCGCCCGGCGACCTCCCCGGGGGTGAGGTGGCCGCCGGACGAGCCCCCCGGGTCCCGGACCGAGACGACGACGGTCGTCAGGCCGGGATCGCCGAGGTCGGGGGGGCGGAGCGAAACGAGGGCCAGCCGGGGGAAACTCCGACGCGATCGGCGCAGCAGCTCGACGGCCCGCTCCGGTCGGGACTCCCGGACGAGGACGGACTCCCGAGGTCGGAGCGCGGGCCGTCCGGTCGCCGCCTCGGCCGAGCTCGCGGAGGCGCCCGAACGGCCCGCCCGCGTGAGGTCGCCGAACGGTAGGGGACGGGGAGGCGCGAGGAGGCTGCGACGCTTCAGGTCGACCTCCTCGGCGAGGCTCGCGAGGCGGCTCTGGATCAGGGCGCGGAGCTCCTGGTTCGTGCGGCCGCGGGAGGCGTGGGCGAGCAGCTCGCGCAGGGCGCTCCGCAGCCCCTCCTCGTAGCCGGCGGCGTAGCTGCGCGCGAACGCCTCGTCGGCGGGCGGCTCCTCGCCGTCGTACGGCTCGTTGCCCGAGCCGTCCGGGGCGGTCACGCCCGCGCCCGGTCCCCCGTCGCTGAGGACGGGACCTGGTCCGCCGGCCGGCCCGGCGGCGGCCGGCGCTCGCCGTCGTCCTCGGGGGCGAACTTGTAGCCGTAGTGGATGACCCCCGCGGCCCCCTCCTCGCGGAGCTTGCGGAACGTCGCGTGGACCCGCAGCCCGATCCGGATCCGCCCCGGGTCGAGGTCGACGACCTGCCCGGTGAGGACCGGTCCCTCGTCGGTCTTCACGAGGGCGACGACGTACGGGACCTGCATCTCGAACCCCTCGGCCGCCTCGTGGACGACGGTGTAGGAGAGGACCTCGCCCGAGCCGGAGAGCTGGAACGGCGCCATCGTCGCGATCGACTGCCGGTGCCGCGTGCAGGTCGGGCAGACCGGGCGGGGCGGGAAGTAGACGGTGCCGCAGGTGCCGCACTTCGAGCCGCCGAGGTTGTACCGGCGGGGCGTCTCGCGCCAGAACCGAGCGATCGACATCGTCGCCCCTAGTTCGCCCGCTCCAAGAGGTGGACGACGCTCGTCGCGCCGGTGCCGCCGAGGTCATGGGCGAGCCCGAGGGCCGCGCCCGCGACCTGGCGCTCCTTCGCCTCGCCGCGGAGCTGGCGCACGAGCTCGACGACCTGGGCGACCCCCACGGCGCCGAACGGCCGGCCCTGGGCCTTCGTCCCTCCGGACGGATTGATCGTCGGCGAGCCTCCGAGGCCGAACCGCCCGGTCGCGAACGCCGGACCGGCCTCGCCCCGGGGGACGAACCCGAGGTCCTCGAGGCCGACGATCGGGCAGATCGAGTAGGCGTCGTGGATCTCCGCGACCTGGACGTCCGCCGGCGCGCGGCGGGCCCGCGCGAAGGCGAGCCGGGCCGCCTCCACGGTCGCCCCGACGCTGGTGATCTCCTTGCGGTGCTGCAGCGCCATGCTGTCGCAGGCGACCTGGCTCGCGGCGATCCGGACCGGCGTGTCGGTGTGGCGACGGGCCTCGTCGAGCGGCCCGAGGACGACCGCGGCCGCCCCGTCGGAGAACGGGGCGCAGTCGAGGACGCCGAGCGGCTCGGCGATCGGCGGCGCCCCGACGACCTGCTCGACGGTGAGCCGGTTGCGGTAGTGGGCGTTCGGGTTCCGCGAGCCCATCTCGTGGGCGTGGACCGACACGCGGGCGAGCTGCTCCCGGGTCGTCCCGTGGAGGTGCATGTGCCGGCGAGCGACCAGCCCCCAGAGGGCGGGGAGCGTCGCCCCGAAGACGACCTCCCATTCGTGGTCGGCCGTCGACGCGGTGATCTGGGTCGCCGTCGCGTCCGGGACGTCCGTCAGCTTCTCGGCCCCGCCGACGACGACGTAGTCGTACAGGCCGCTCGCGACGGCGAGGTACCCCTGGTGGAGGGCGAGCGCCCCCGAGGCGCCCCCGCCCTCCACCCGCATGGCCGGCAGGTGGCGGCCGGCGAGCCCGGCGTAGTCGAGGATCAGCGGGGCGATGTGCTCCTGGTCGATCAGGGAGCCGCTCGCCATGTTCCCGAGGTACAGCGCGCCGAGGTCGGCGCTGGAGAGCTTCGCGTCGACGAGCGCCTGGAGCCCGGCCTCGATGCCGATCTCCCGGAACGAGCGGTCCCACAGCTCGCCGAACTTCGTCTGCCCGACGCCGAGCACGGCGACCTCGCGCACGGGCTAGCTCTCCGCCATGCGGATCTTGCCGCGGAACTTCGCGTAGACGGCGTACGGGATCTCGACCCCCTGGTCGAGGTAGTACTGCACGGGGCGGCCGTGATCGTGGTCGAAGGCGGCGAGCTCGTCGGTCGCCTGCAGGTCGAAGGCGTCCGAGCCGGCCCCGGAGCCGTAGCCGACGACGAGGATCCGTTCCTGCGGGCGGGCGTGGTCGAGCACGTTGGCGAGCCCGATGAGGGCGGCCCCGGAGTAGGTGTTGCCGAGGTACGGGGTCACCAGCCCGTAGCGCATCTGCTCGTCGGTGAAGCCGAGCTGCTTGCCGACCCGCTGCGGGAACTTGCCGTTGGGCTGGTGGAAGACGACGTGGGTGTAATCCTTCGGCCCCGTCCCGACGGCCTCGAACAGCGCGCGGGCGCACTCCGTGACGTGACGGAAGTAGGCGGGCTCGCCGGTGAACCGGCCGCTGTGGCTCGGGTACCGCTGGCCCTCGCGACGCCAGAAATCCGGCGTGTCCGTCGTGTAGGAGAGGGTCCGCAGCACCCGGCAGATCACCTTCTCGCGGCCGACGACGAACGCCGCGCCGCCGGCGCTGGCGGAGTACTCGAGGGCGTCCCCGGGGGCCCCCTGGGAGGTGTCGGTGCCGATCGCGACGCCGTAGCGGACCATCCCCGCGCCGACGAGGCCGAGGCAGGTCTGGATCGCCGCCGTGCCGGCCTTGCAGGCGAACTCGAAGTCGGCCGCCGTGAGGTGGGGGGTCGCGCCGACGGCCTGGGCGACGACCGTCGCCGTCGGCTTGACGGCGTACGGGTGGGACTCCGAGCCGACGTAGACGGCCCCGATCTGCTGGGGATCGATGCCGCCGCGGGCGAGCGCGACCCGCAGCGCCTCCGTGGAGATCGTGATGGTGTCCTCGTCCGGCGCCGGGACGCTCTTGCGGAGGACGTTGAGGCCCTGGCCGACGC
>JASIDM010000085.1 GCA_030044695.1 Thermoplasmata archaeon | reverse complement strand
AGACGATCAACGTGACCCCCACGCTGTACGCCTCGATGGACTTCGGGCTCTACACGCCTCTCTGGGCGTTCTCGAACGCGCAGGTGGCGGCGATCTCGCAGTCGGGGTCCGGCACCCCCAGCGACCCGTACATCCTGGACAACAATCAGGGCACGGAGCCGCTCTCGTCGCAGTTCGGCCTCTACAACGACCGCGGGTTCCCGGTCTTCCCCGGCGTGTTCCTCGACGGCACGACCGTCTCGGTGGAGCTGAACGACTCGGCGAGCTTCCTCACGGACACGAGCGACCTTCAGGCCCCGGGCGAGAACCTCTCCCCGACCAACAACCTGCAGTTCTGGTTCTGGAACGTCAGCGGCGTGGCGCTGAACGACAGCAACATCACCGGCTGGTTCGCGGAGGACGCCTACTTCCCGCTCGCGTTCAATTCGTTCAACGTGGTCTTCTACGCCTCGCAGCACAACCTCGTCTCGGGCGACACCTTCTTCACGGCGAGCCAGGCGCTGCTGATGTACGCGAGCGGGCAGTTCTTCGGCCCCGAGAACCCGACCGGGGGGAACAACACCGTCTGGGGGAACGACTTCGTTCAGGTCTCGGCCCCGATCAGCTGTCCGGCGACCCCCGACTGCCTGGCCTACCTGCCGTACGCCCAGGGCCTCGGCCTCGAGCTCGGAGAGTACTCGGACCTGATCTACAACAACCAGTTCGACACGCCGACGACTGCCTGGCTGCTGCCGCTCGACCTCTACACGCTCGCCCCGACCACGTTCACGGGGGAGCGGTGGAACATCACCTCCGAACCCGCGGCAGAGGTCAATTTCGCCCCCGGGTTCCCGACGATCCGCCTCAACGGGAGCGTCGTGGCGAACGCCACCCAGGGCGGCAATTCCTGGTGGGACTACGGCGTGGCCGCGAACTGGGCGAACGGGGCGGACAACCCGTTGGACGTCCTGCCGTACGACGAGAACGCCAGCACGCTGCTGGACCCGGAGACCGGCTACGGAAATCCGCTGCCGGGGTACACCTGCGGCACCGCGGCACCGGCGTACTACTGCGCCTCCTACATCTATGGCGGCGGGGACTACGACCCGCTGGCAACGGTGGCGGCCGCGGTCCTCGTGGCTCCGCAGGGGCTGCCGTCGGGAGTTGAGTGGGGTGCGGAGATCTCGTGCGCTCCTCCGGTCAGTCTCGGGGGCGGCGGGGCGCCGTCGCTGGTGTGCTGCCCGCCCGTCAGTCTGGGTGGGGGAGGTGCCCCGCCCGTCAGTCTGGGCGGCGGGGGCGGCATCCCGCCCGGATGCGACCCGCCGCCGCGGATCCTGGCGCTGTTCGAGACCAACTCCACCCGGGTCAACCTGGTGCTGCCGATCGGGGTCTACAACTGGACGCCGATCGTGCCGAAAGGGTACACCAGCGTTGCCGGGGGCACGTTCAACGTGACCGTAGGCCCCACGATCCCGGTCGTCGTGCCCTACACGCCAGCGAACCACTCCGTCACGTTCTCCGAGCGCGGACTCCCCTCCGGTCTGACCTGGCAGGTGACCCTCGGCGGCGGTTCGATGAGCCTCCGGACCGACGGAGGGACCGACGATCTCACGTTCACCGAGCCGAACGGCGCGTACGCCTATGCGATCGCGGGCGTTCCGGGCTGGCAACAGGCCACGCTGCCCGGTAGCGGGACGGTGACGGTCAGTGGCGCCACCGTGACGGAGCCGACGCTGGTCTACAGCCAGGTCGTCTACGCCGTCACGTTCACCGAATCCGGGCTCGCGAGCGGCAAGAGCTGGTCGGTGACCCTCGGCCCCACCTTGCAGTCCTCGACGGCCGCCTCGATCGTGTTCTCGGAGCCGAACGGGACGTACAGCTTCACGATCGGCGCGGCGAGCGGATACGTGGCGAACCCGAGCTCGGGCTCGGTCGTAGTCGCGGGCGCCGGCCAGAGCCGAGCGATCGCGTTCACGGTCCCGGCAATCTCGGTCACCCCGGCCGAAGGTCCGGTCGGTGCGACGGTGACGGTGGCAGGGACCGGGTTCACGGGCTCGACGCCACTTCGGTCTCTGGTCTTCGACGGTGTGACGATCTCCAGCTGCCCCGTCGGTTCGTTGACCGCCGGAGCGAGCGGGTCGTTCAGCTGCACGCTCCGCGTCCCCACCGGTACCTCGGGCTCGACCGTGACGGCGACGAACGTCGGGGGCCAGACCGCGACCGCCACGTTCACCGTCACGACCCCGAAGCTCACCGTGAGCCCGGGGCTGGGCCCGGTGGGGGCGACCGTGACCGTGGCCGGTACCGGGTTTTCGGTCTCGTCCGGGGTGGCGCTGGTCTTTGACGGCGTGACGATCTCGAGCTGCACGGTCGGCTCGCTGACGACCGGTGGCACCGGCGCGTTCGGATGCACGCTCCGGGTCCCGAGCGGGACCTCCGGCACGGCCGTCACGGCCACGGATGCCGGCGGGCAGAAGGCGACCAGCACCTTCCTCGTGACCACCCCGCTGATCGCCGTGGTCCCGGGCCAGGGGCCGGTCGGCGCCGTCGTCGGGCTCGGCGGGGCAGGGTTCTCGGTCTCCAGCACGGTCACGCTCGTCTTCGACGGCGTCACGATCTCGGCCTGCGAGGCCGGTTCGCTCACCACGACCAGCCTGGGCGTCTTCGCGTGCGTGTTCCAGGTGCCCAAGGGGACCTCCGGGACGACCGTCTCCGTCACCGATGTCGGGGGTCAGAAGGCGAGTACGGCGTTCACCGTGACGACCCCGGCGATCTCGGTGACCCCGTCGCAGGGGGCGGTCGGCGCCACGGTGACGGTCTCGGGGACGGGCTTCTCCGTGCTGAGCCCCGTGAAGCTGGTCTTCGACGGCGTCACGATCACGAGCTGCACGACCGGCTCCCTCACCACCGGGGCGAGCGGTGGGTTCAGTTGCACCTTCAAGGTACCGAGCCACACGTCCGGCACGGCCGTCACCGCGACGGACGTCGGCGGCCAGGTCGCGTCGACGAAGTTCACGGTGACGTAACGGGCCCCCGCGCCGGGGCTCGGCGCTGGCCGATCGGAGTGACCCCGAGACCGCCGTCGCTCGAGACAAGCACCCTCGGGAGGGCCGGAACCCCTACCCTACGTCATTATTCGACCCATCCCCCATCCGGGGCACGTGCCGGAAGGGCGGCGTCGGCTGGCCGCGATCATGTTCACCGACATGGTCGGCTTCTCGGCCCTCACGCAGCGGGATGAGCCGCTCGCCCTGAAGCAGGTCGACGAGCAGCGCAAGCTCGTACGGCCGGTCCTCGTCCGGTTCGGCGGCCAGGAGGTGAAGACGATGGGGGACGGCTCCCTCGTCGTCTTTGACAGCGCGCTCGACGCCACCGAGTGCGCCGTGGAGGTCCAGCGGCTGCTGTTCGAGCGGAACCGGGCCGCCGCGGGGGAGCGGATCGAGATCCGGGTCGGGATCCACGTCGGCGACGTCGTCCAAGCGCAGGACGACGTCTACGGCGACGCGGTCAACATCGCAGCCCGCGTCGAGCCGATCGCCGAGGCCGGCGGGGTCTGCGTCACCGGGCCCGTGTACGAGCAGGTCCACAACAAGATCGACTACCCGCTGAAGCCCGTGGAGCGGGCCTCGCTGAAGAACATCGACGCGCCGGTCACCGTGTACCGGGTCGACCTACCTTGGACCCTGCCAAGCCTGGCCGAGGCGACGCCGTTCACGGACCGCCAGGAGGAGCTCGATCGGCTGAAACGCGCCTACGCCCGGCTCGGGGCCGGGGAAGGGGCCGCGATCGCCCTCACCGGGGAGGCGGGTGTCGGCAAGAGCCGGCTCGTCGAGGAGTTCGCCGCCCGGGCGGTCCGGGAGGGGGCGCGTCTCCTGCGGGGGCGGACCGAACGGGCCGGGGTCTCCGCCCCGTTCGGACCGTGGTCGGAGGCCGTTCGGGAGTTCGGTCGGGAGGCCGGGAACCCCCAGCTCTACGAGGCGTGCACGGACTGCGAGGCGGAGGTCGCCCAGCTGGTACCGGAGCTTCGCTCCCGGTTGGGGCGGAGCGCGGACCCGCCGTACGGGACCGAGCCCTCGCAGACCCGGTTCTTCGACGGCATCCTGCGGTTCCTCGCGAACCTCAGCCGGGTCGCTCCCCTGGTCGTGGTGCTGGACGACCTCCAGTGGGCCGACAGCGCGTCGCTCCACCTTCTCGAGTACGTCGCCCGTCGGGTCGGCGGACTTCGCGTGTTGCTGCTGGCCGCCTACCGCGACGAGGAGACGCCCGAGGTTGCGGCCCTGGAAGCGATGCTGGCCGGCCTCGCCCGGGAGCAGCCGTGGGACCGGATCCGTCTGAAGCGGTTCGACGCCGCGACCTCGACCCAGATGCTCCTGCAGATGCTGCGCGGACGACTGCCGGCCACCGGCGGCGGCCTCGCCGCCCCGACGTTCGAGAAATCCGGGGGCAACCCGATGGTCCTGGAGGCGATCGTCCGCTCCCTCGTCGGCGAGGGGTCGCTCGTCTGGACCGAGGAGGGATGGGCGCCCCGGGCCGGGGTGGAGATCCGTCTCCCGCCCGGGATCCAGTCCGTGATCCGTCGCCGGCTCGCCCAGCTCACGGAGCCGACGGTGGAGGTCCTTCGCCAGGCGTCCGTGCTCGGCGCCCACTTCTCGTTCGACGCCCTGCAGCGGGTGACGGAGATCCCGTCCCAGCAGCTCCTGCCTCGCCTGGAGGAGGCGATCCGGGCCCGGCTCCTGGTGGAACGCGCGACCGGCTCCGGTCGCTCCGCCTACGGGTTCACCGACCGGCCGGTCCTGGAGACGCTCTACGACGAGATCAGCCTGGTCCGCCGGGCTCGCTACCACGCCAACGCGGCCCGGGTGCTCGAGGCCCTCGCCGCCGAGGGCGTCGCCGTCCCGGCCGCCGAGCTCGCCCACCACTTCCTGCGCGCGAGCGACTTCGACCAGGCCCTGCGGTACACCCTCCTCGCCGCCGAAGAGGCCGACCGGCTCTATGCCCGCGAGGACGCCTTGCGGCAGTACGCCACCGCCCAAGAGCTCCTCGAGGCCAAACCGGACGACGCCCGCCGCGCGGAGGTCCTGTTCAACGTCGGCAAGCAGCTCGACCTGCTCGGTCGCCACACCGAGGCGTACCGTTCCATGCGCGAGTCCGCGGAGACCTACGAGCGCCTCGGGCGGACCACCGAGGCCGGAGCGGTGCACACGAACATCGCCCGTCGCATCTCCTTCCACAACGAGGAGGTTCGCGCGATGGAGCACCTCGAGAAGGCCCGGACGCTCCTGGAGGCGGGTCCCCCGAACATCGAGCTCGCCCGGCTGTACGACTCGATGGGACTGTTGATGTTCCAGGAGGTGCGCCTGCGCGAGGCCGGCGAGTACTGGCAGCGGGCGATCGAGGTCGCCGGAACGGTCGGCGCCCGCGGGGTCGAGTCCTCGGCGCGCATGATGCTCGCGTCCGTCGTGCCGCCGGGCGAGAACGCCAAGGTCTGGGAGAACCTGGACCGGGGGCTGGAGCTCGCCCAGCAGGCCAACGCGCGGGCGGTCGTCCCGAACGCTCTGGTGCTGAAGGCGACGGCGCTGCTCCAGATCCGGGGGGATGGCCGGGGAGCGCTCCGTGCGGCCGAGGACGCCATGGAGTACGCGCGCAAGGGCCACGACGTCCTCTCGGAGATGGCGACGAAGGGCTGGTTCGTCCCGTACTTCGAGTGGCGGCTCGGGGACCTCCCCCGCGCCGAGCAGATCGCCCTAGAGCACCGAGCGTACGTCGCCGGGGACGCTCGCCGAGAGCGGCCGACGACGATCGCGGTGCTGGCCGAGGTCGCCCTGGCCCGGGGCGAGGTCGACCGGGCCGAGAAGCTGCTCTGGGAGGCCGAGCGCCTCCTCGCCGAGGGCGGCGACTGGAGCGAGGGCTCCCAGACCGAGATCGTCCTCGCCCGCTGCGCCCTCGCGCGGGGGAAGCCGGTCGCGGCGATCGGGCACCTGCGCGCGTCCCAGGCGCTCTGCCGCAAGGCCGGCCCGCCGGCGATGAGCGCGCTGTTCCTGCTGGAGACCCTCGCCCTCCTCGTCCGAGCGTACCTGGACGAGGGGGAGGCCGCCGAGGCCGGCCGCTCGCTGAAGGAGCTCGCCGAGCTGGTGGCCACGTTCAACGAGGACCTGGGACGGGCGTTCCTGGCCCGCGCCGAGGGCTGGAGCGAGGCGCAGCGAGGGGAGTCCGCCCCCGCCATCCGTTCGCTCGAGCGAGCCGTCGCGATCTGGAAGCAGCTCGGCTGGCAGTACGAGTGGGCCCGCACCGTCCTGGATCTCGCGGCTGTCCACCGGACCGCCGGAGAGACGAAGCGCGCGACCGCGCTGACGGACCAGGCGGCCGAGTTCCTCTCCAAGGTCGGGGCCCAACTCCCGGGCGATGCGGCTCGCGGGACCGCGGCGTAGGCCCCCCTGCGAGGGCTCCGCGGGCGACGGCCGCTTGGCGAGGGCCCCACGTCTCGCCCGGGACTCCCGCCGTCCGGTGCTGCGACGACGTGACGCGCGAGGTCGACCCACCGCGGGCGCCGAGCCGGAGGGCTAGGATCCGCGCGGTGGGCCGGCGTCCGGCGGAGGAATAGGGCCTCCCGACGTCGAGCTCGACACGCTCCGGTCGCTTCGGCGCCGGCGTCTCCCGAGGAGGACGAGCCCGACGATCGCCGCCGACGCGGCGATCGCCCCGTAGATCCACCACGGGACCGCCGGGCCGGGTGCCGCGGTCCCGGGCTGCGAGACCGTCACGGTCGTGCTCTCCGTGACCGAGCCCCCGTCCGAGTCGTTCAGGACCAGCTGGACGTGGTACGTTCCGACGTTGGCGTAGGCGTGCGTCGTATTGGCGTCGGTGGAGCCGTCGCCGTCCCCGAAGATCCAGACGTAGGTGTACGGGGCGACCCCGCCGGAGGGGAACGAAGTGAACGTGACGGACTGATTGACCAGCGCCGTGGAGGGGTCCGCCTGCAGTCGCGCCGCCAGCGGCTGGGGAAGCACGCGGACCGTCCAGTTCTCGTGGGCCTGGCCGCTGGCCGAGTCCGACGCGAGCAGTTCGAGGTTGAACGTGCCCAGGCTCTCGTAGGTGTGCGAGCCGTTGCCCGCCACGCTCGGAGCTCCGGAGAGCGACGGGGTACCGTCCCCGAACTCCCAGGTGACGGTGTAGGGCGGCGTACCTCCCGAGATGTCCGACGTCAGGGTGACGGTGAGCGGCGCCTCGCCCGATAGCGGTCCCGCGGAGGCAACGAGGGTCAGCGGCGTCGCACTGCTGCCGGAAGCGTTGAGCACCCAGGTGTACATCGCGTCGCTCCCGAACTGCTGTTCGAACAGCACGACCTCCTGGTCGGCGTAGTCGTACGCCATCTGGTCGCTGACCGTCGACTGGAACGGCCCGGGGTAGAGGTCGTACCGCGTCCAGGCCCCGGCGTGGTAGGTGAACGTGTCGTCCGGATAGACGTTCGCGGGATAGCCCCCGAAGAGGACCACCTCCGAGGAGGCCGCATCGTAGGCGATCCCCGCTCCAAGCCGCACGTCCGGCGCGTTCGTCGCCGACACCTGCTCCCAGGCGTCGTCCGAGAAGCTCCACGTGTCGTTGAAGTACGAGGCGTTCTGGCCCCCGAAGAGGATCAGGGTCCCGTCACTGGCATCGTAGACCAGCGAGGCGGAGTTCCGCGCCGGGGGGGCCACCGTGGAAGTGAGGTTCGTCCAGGTGTCGTCGTGGAACGACCAGGTCTGGTTGGTGTACTCGCGGGTGGGCGTGTTGGCCTGGTCCCCGCCGAAGAGGATCACCGAGCCGGTCGCGTTGTCGTAGGCCATGGACGCCCAGAACACCGCCGGGGGGCTGGCGCCGGTGATCTTGTCCGTGACGTTCGTCCAGACCCCGCCCGCGTAGGTCCACGTGTCGTTGAGGATCTTGTCGGTGTGGGCCTCCATCCCGCCGAAGAGGACCACGTTGCCATCGGCCGGGTCGTCCGCGAGGCCAAAGCCGATCCGCGGGGACGGGGCGACCGTGGCCGTGCGGTTGGTCCACACGCCGTGGGCGAAGCTCCAGGTGTCGTTGTAGTAGGAGGTGGGGATGTTGTACGGATTCTCCCCCCCGAACAGTAGCACGTACTGATCCGCGGAGTCCCAGGTCAAGGCCCCGCCGCTGCGGTTCGGGGGCTGGGCGACCTCGAGGTCGGTCCACTTCAGGGCAGGGTCGCCGGTCGGCACCGACGATGGGGCCAGGGTCGAGGGGCCTTCCCGAGCACCGAGGGCGACCACGTCGGGTCCCAGCTCGATCCGTAGGACGACACCCCTGCTCGGGCCGGTCCCGCCCGCTAGGCTCACGGCCGCCAACGACAGGACGACCGTCGTGACGAACACGCCGATGAGGGACAGTCGCGGGCGGCGCGCCCAGGCCACGTGCGCGCCAACGAGTACGGCTACTTAGTCGAATGGGCCGAGGGTGTCGCCCGCCAGCTCCCTGAGGGCGGACTGGAACCCTTAAGGAAGTCGTCTTGTGCCCACCATCCACCCCCTCGCGGGGGGAGGTGGCGACCGCCGGTCGAGAGGCCATGCCGTCCGAGGGAAGACCAGGGGCCGGACCGGGCCCGGGAAAAGCTCGCCGATCGCTGTCCGAGGCGTTGGGGTCACGACCCCTGCTGTTCGAGCCCGTACCGCCCTCGGCGCGGACACCGGAGGACCGCGTGGCCGCCTACGTCCAACGGGTCGTCTCCCTCCTGGACGAGCACCGACGGGTTGACGCGTTCGTGGTCCCCGAGCTGGTCAGCGAGAACCATCACGGCGAGCCCCACTACCGCTCCGGGGACGTCGGCGAGTTCGCCTCCCGGGTCTCGGAAGGCTCGGGCTGCGAGGCGATCCTGAACAAGGTCGTGGCCCACGTCCGATCCAGCGCCGAGCTCGAGCAGTGGTGCCGGACCGCGCTGGACCGCGGGACGCGCAACGTGATGCTGATCGGGGGAACGAGCCGCTACATCCCCTACCCCGGCCCCTCCGTCGCCCGCGCGAACGCGGCGCTCCTTCCCCTCATCCGCGCCCGTTCGGGGGTCATCGGCAACGTGCTGATCCCGCACCGCGAGCACGAAGGCTACCGCATGCTCACGAAGACCCGGAGCGGGGCGGCGTTCTTCACCACCCAGATCGTCTTCGATCCGGCGCCGATCTCGGAGCTGATCTACGAGTACGGCCGACTCTGCGGGGCGTACGAGGTCACGCCGTCCGCGGTCCTGCTCTCCGTCGCCCCCGTCGCCGACGAGGAGGATCTCGAGTTCGTCCGCTGGCTCGGGGCGGAGATCCCGGCTCGGATCGAGGGGCACCTCGTCTCCGAGGACGGGTCGGCCTCGATCGAGTCGGCCGTCGGCACCTGGCGGGCTGTCGTCCGCGCCGCCCGGGCCAAGGGCGTCACCGTCCCGTTGGGCTTAAACGTCGAAGTCGTCTCCCCCCGCCACTTCGCCGTGGCGGTCAAGATGCTGGCGGCCGTCGAGGCGGAGATCGAGTACACGGGGGAAGGACTGTGACCGGGCCGTACCGCACCACGCTCACCGGGCCGTTCCCTCGCCCGGAGTCGCTCGTCCAGGCGACCCGGGACCTCGACCGGGGACGGATCGCGCCGGCGCAGGCGGAGGCCGAGTTTGGCGCCGCCGAGAACTCGGTCCGCGAGGTCGAGAAGGCCCTCGGGGTCGACAGCTGGACCGGCGGCTACGTGCGCTGGCAGGACCCGTTCCGCCCGTTCACGGAGCGCTGGGCCGGCGTCCGTTCCGGCCCGCTCACCCGCTTCTTCGAGACGAACACCTTCTTCCGTCAACCGATCCTGAGTTCGGCCCCCGCTCCCGGTCGCGGTCCGTTCGCCCCATGGTTCCCGCAGGGCCCGGGGGCGCGCTGGATCCTGCCCGGGCCGTACACCTTCGGCGCCCTCGCCGACGTGCAGTACCCGTCCGACGGGCCGGTGGGAGCGATGCGGGACATCGCCACCGCGCTCGCGGCGGAGCTCACGACCCTATCCGCCGCGCCGGGAACCCAGATCCAATTCCAAGAACCGATGCTCGTCTACGCTCCCCCCACCGACTTCGGCGGGGTCACGGAGGCGTACCGTCGGTTGGCGGAGGCGGCGCACGGGACGCCGATCTCGGTCTGGACCTACTTCGGCGACGCGGGCCCGGTGCTCCCGTCGCTCGCTCATTTGCCGGTCCAAGGGGTGGGCTTCGACCTGTTCGCGACGCGGCTGCCCAGCGGCGTCGCGTTGG
>JASIDM010000084.1 GCA_030044695.1 Thermoplasmata archaeon | reverse complement strand
GTGGAGCGAGTCCGGCACGTAGACCGAGCCTTCGACCGACTCGGCCACCCAGAGCAGAGCCTCCAACGAGTGGGTCCCGAACCCGACCTCGATCGCGATGCCCTGGCGCACGAGCTCGACGATCTCCCCCAGACGATGGCGGCCCATTCTCGGATCCAAGGCTCAGCCGGGGATATCCGTTCGGGTCCGCCGGTTCTGCGCTCGGGGCAGGTCGACGGGGTTCGAGCGAGGAGCCCTAGCTCGACGCTCGATCGCCGGGGTCGTGTCGGCGGAAGACGACCCGTGCCCCGATATGAGGACCGGAGACGTCCCTCGCCGAGCGCATCGGATGGCGTGGAGGGCCGGAGGAGGACGAGGGACGTCCGCCGGACCGGGAGTCCACGTTGTCGTCTAACGGCGTGCCAGCACCGCCCACGCGGGCGTCGCTTCGGCAGCGGGACGCGTTCCTGATCGCGTTGACGTTCGCCTCCGGCGTCATCGACGCCGCGAGCTACCTCGGGCTGGGGCACATCTTCACGGCCAACATGACCGGCAACACGGTCTTCCTCGCCATCGCCGCCGGGCAGCGGGACCTCCTGACGGCCGTGCGCTCGGCGGTGGCCCTGCTGGGCTTCGCCGTCGGAGCGCTCGTGGGCGGCCGATACCTCGGTACCGAGAAGGACGGTTCGCCCTGGCCCCACCGCGCGACGCACCTGGTCTGGACGGAGCTGGCGTTCCTGGTCGGCTTCGCGGTGCTCTGGGTCCTCGTCGCAGGGGCCCCCGACGGGACCGAGGCGTTGGCCCTGATCTCCCTAGGCTCCGTGGGCATGGGGTTCCAGAGCAGCGTCGGGAGGAAGCTCGCGGTGCCCGGGGTCACGACCAACGTCCTCACGATGGCGTTCACCGGGCTGATGGCGGAGCTCGCGGCGTTCGGGATCTCCGGGCCGAACGAGAAGCGCTGGATGGTGGCGATCGTCTCTCTCGCGTCGGGGGCGGCGCTGGGAGGCTTGCTGTTCGAGGCGGATCGGGCGATGCTCGTGCTGCCTCTGGTGGCCGCCGTCGGGCTCGTGTGCGCCGCGGCAACGATCCATGACCGACGGCGCGCCGGCACGCCGTCGACCTAGTTCGGGCCCGGCCCGACCGGTTCGGCCGCGCGCCCGACGCCTCGAGGTTCCGGTTCGTGGCGCTCCGACGCGTGACGGCGGTGGTCAGCGACCTTGGGCCGAGGCCGTGCCTCCCGTACCGCTCGGAAGGGGAGACTAGCCGTTCCGGTCCGTGCCGACGAGCGAGGCGACGTCCTGCTGGCGAAGCGCCTCGCGTACGTACTCGATCCGCGGCCGCAACACCGCATCCGTGCCGAACCGGCGCGCGATCGCCTCGACCTGGTCCAGCCGCTCGGGAGAGACCCCGTCGAGCACGTTGGTGACGATCTTCTCCGCGTAGACCCGCCAGCGCTTCGTCAGGAGCCGGGTGTACCACACGGCCGCGGCGCTGACGTAGCGGATCCCGTCGGCCTCCGTCGACTCCTCGTGGACCAGGAAGTCGAAGAACTCGTCCGCGGTCCTCGTGCCCGCGAAGACCCCCGCGTCCACCACGTCGAGGGGGGTCCCGCCGGCCCCTCGGATCCCGAAGCGCGTGACGGCGCCGCCGTCCCAGGCCTGGGTGAGCTCGGTGTCCGCTCCCAGGCGGGCGAGGGCGGCCCGGTAGTCGGCGGTCGTCACCATCACGTCGACGTCCCGCGTCGCGGTCGCCGCGCTCTGGGCGATCGCCTGGCCCCCCACGACCACGTACCGGATCCCGTGACGGCGAAGGATCCGGTCGGCGGCCCCGACCGACGGCTCGGTCACGCGGCGACCCCCTCCGCGGGGTTGTTGCGCTCGATCCATCGGAGCTCCGAGGCGGGCAGCGGCTCCCCGACGCGCGGGATCGCGGGGGCGAACTGCTGGAGGCGGATCTTCGTCGCCGGGCGCTCCACGCCCTCGTTGCGCACCCGACGGTAGAGCTCGTGGGGGTCGAGGTGGGCCCGGTTGCGGCTGGCGACCACGCGCGCGGCGAGCGGGTCGAATCGGAGGAGCCACGTCACGAGCTCGACGACGCCGGGCTCGCGGAGCGCCTCCTCGTCCTTGACCGGGAGGACCCGATACTCCGAGGCGAGCTGGTCCGACAGCCGCTCGGGGACCACGAGCCAGGGACGGAAGGCGACCGGATAGCCGGACCGGCTCACCCACTCGGCCGTCAACAGCACGGCCGGCACCCGGTGCCTTCTCAGCCGACGCACGTCGGCCTCCGACCGGACCTTCGGGCGGTACTCGGAACGCGGCCGGCCACGTTGGCGAGGGAGGGAGGCCAGCATCTCCGCCGGCAGGGGCCGCTCTCCGGGCTCACGGAACAGCCGACCCTCCAGCTTCACCGGGGGTATAAATCGCCAACTAAGTATATATACTATCTTGCTAGGCCACCGTTGTTCGGCTTCGGCGCGAGCGTCCTCGCCGCCGAATCCGTTCGTCCGCACCGCCCGCGGCGCGTAGCTGGCGCGATGCCGGAAGCGGTCTCGGGCCGTTCCGGCGGTATAACTCCGACGCGGGCCCTTATACCGGGGCGTCGTACCCACGCCGAGTACCTCGCCCCCCGGGCCGGGCGGTAGGTGGCCGTGGTTGCATCACTGCTGGAGTACGCCGTCGTCCTGATCCTGGGCCTTATCGCAGGACTGCTCCTCCGCTTCTTCGTCGCCCTGGTGTTCCTGCTCGCGGGAGCCGTCGCCCTGACCTGGCTCCTGGGCTACGTCAGCGCCGCCCAGATCTGGAGAGGGGTCAGCGCGCTCGAACGGACCCTCGGGGGCCTTGGCGTCGCCGGCGTCCTGCTGTTCAGCGTGGTGGGCATCGTCTTCGTCGTGGGGATGTGCAGCGGCGTGCTCCTGACGAGTCGGCTTCGAGCGTTCGACCGGCCGACCCTGGTCTGACCATCGCAGCTCCGGCCCCTACGAGGGACGGCCGCCACCTCGTCCCGAGGACGGCCACGACGCTCGACCCGAGGCCTCGCCTGAGGAGGCGACGTGCCCGAGCGGTCCTGGCCGAAGGCGCCGGGCACGCACGGGGCCACAGTTGCGTCGACCTGCGCCGCCGTTCAGCCCGGTAGGACCATCTCGTACCGGGTCTCCCCGGGAGTGTGCCCCAGCGGCCGGTCCGGGGCCGCTCGACGGAAGCCCCGGGATTCGTAGAGGCGGACCGCTCGGACCTGCCGCGGATTGACATCCAGGTGGACCGGACGACCGGGGAACGTCGAGCGGGCCCATCGGAGCCCGGCGTCGAGGAGCCTAGCCCCGATCTCCTGGCCGCGGTACCGCGGTTCGACCCACATCCCGAAGACATGGAGTCGGCCCTCGACCTCGGCGATCGTCACGGACCCGACCAAGCCTCCGGGGCCGGCGTCCGCGACCCACTGGGAGAGCGTGGGGGACTCCGAGCCCTCGAGAGCTCGGTGGCGCCAGCGTTCGTCGTCGAAGGCCTTCTCTTCGGCCAAGGTGGAGCCGAAGGCGAGCGGGTCGGACTCCAGGGCGCGGAGCCGCAGCTCCCGCAGCGACGGCCATTCGGCGGATCGCGAGCGTCGGACGGTGATCGCCGATGCTACCGGCATGAGCGTCGCCCGGCGCAAGCCTCCGAGGGCGGTGAACGGCTCGCCGTTATGACGGGTCCCGCTCGGGAGCGCCACGTCGTCCGAGGTCGGTGAACGGCCGGGTAACCCCCCGGAGGGGCATCGTTCGTGGCGTGGGGGAGGACGCAGGAGGTTATGCGCCCCGGACCGATGTCTCGCGTGGCAGTTCGATGGCAAGGCCCCCCGCACGCTCGGACTCCGGTGGCGCCGACGGGGTCGGCCCGGCGGTTCCGCGGTATCGGCTCGGGAAGCAGCCCCGACGGGTCGACGGACGGACGCTCAAGCTGGCGCGGTACCTGACGCCGAGCCTTCCCGCGCCTCCCACGTCGATCGCCTGGCAGGCAAAGGTCCCGTCGGGGGACCTGCCGTTGGACGGGAACGGGACGCTGGGGGATTGCGTGCCCGCCGCTTCGGCGCACACGATCACGGTGTGGACGGCCAACGCCGGCCAGGTCGTCGTGCCGACCCAGGACCAGGTCGTCGCACTGTACCGCAAGCTCAGCCCCCAGAACACCGGCGTGGTGATCCTGGACTTCCTCAACGGCTGGAGGGGGGGCTTCGCCCTCGGCCCCGGAGCCAACGCGCTGACCGCGTACGCTTCGGTGAACCCCGCCGTGGCCAACGAGCTGCGACAGTCGGTTGCGCTGTTCGGCGTGTGCTTCCTCGGATTGGAGCTGCCCGACGGGATCGTGAACAGCCCGGATCCGCTGACCACGCCTTGGGCGGTCCCGCCGGGAGGGGCGGTCGGCCCGACCTGGGCCCCCAACCCCCAGAACGGTCACTGCGTCGCGGTCTTCGGCTACGACGCGACGAGCGTCCAGCTGGCCACCTGGGGGTCGGTGATCCCCGCCTCCTGGGAGTTCCTCGCGGCGTACTGCGACGAGGCGTACGCGCTGCTCTCGCAACAGGACTGGATCGAGAAGCGGGGCGGAGCGCCGAACGGCTTCGATCTGGCTCAGCTCCAAGCGGACTTGGACGCGATCGCGTAGGAAGACCGAGACGCCTCCCCGACGCTGACAAGCGGGACGACGGGGCCCCGGTAGTACAGGGCTCCCCGTCCAGCGCTCAGGCTTTAGATAGTCGAGGACGCTCCCGGGATCGGCCGACGGCCGGGAGGTTCACGGGAGATGGCACTCGATACGGATGTCAGCGTACCGTGGACCCCTCCGCCGTAGCTCGCTCGGGCCGCTGGCACCGTTCGTGCCTCTTGTGAGTCGACCGACCCGGGCCGGGTCGAAACGATGCCCAACGACGGGTACCTCGATGCGAGCGTCCATTGGAAGGTTCGGAGCGGGCGGATCTCCTTCGCGGAGCCGACCCACGCCGACGTAGCGCAAGCCATCCTTGACGCCGGGCTGGCGACGGAGGTTGGGCGGCGGTTGGGCTCCGGGAAGGAGGCGGACGTCTACCTCTGCCGGGACGGCGGCCAGCTGATCGCCGTCAAGGTCTATCGCCAGTACCGGACCGCCCATCGGGGCGGCCCGCGATCGGTGAAGCTGGAACCGATGGGCCAACGGGCGTCGCGCGAGTTCGAGCTGCTCTGCTACGGTTGGCAGGGAGGGGCTCACGTTCCCAAGCCGGGCCGACGGATCGAGAACATGTTCTCCATGCAGTACCTGGGCGCCCTCGACGAGCCGGCGCCCATGCTGCAGCATGCGGTCCTGTCGGACCCCCCCGGGTTCCTCGAGAGGACCGTCGCCGGGATCGAGGGGCTCGCGGAATCCGGTCTCGTCCACACCGACCTCTCGCCGTTCAACATCCTCGTGCACGACGACGAGCCGTGGTTCATCGACCTGGCGGCGGGCCTCCGCGTCGACCGTCTCGGGTCCCCGGCCTGGGTCCGCCTGCAGGAGGCGATGCGTTCGCTGGAGCACGGGGTGCGTGCCCTGAACCGGTACTTCCAGCGCTACGGCTTGGAGATGACGTTGGAGGACGTGACCGCGCGGGTGAGGCGACAGATCGAGCGCTTCCGCGTGACGTGACCGGGGGCGACCGGAAGCGGACCAGCGCGGGCCGACGGTCGCCGGGGGCGAGGATCGACGACCACCCCGGGCTCGGTCGAGCGCGTCGCGAGGGATCGGGACCGTCACCGCAGGGCTCGAAAGGTACGTAGCCCCCCACGAGCATCGTTCGGCGGGATGGCGGCGCTGGACGTGGCCGAGTGGGCCACGATCATCGGCACCTGGGTGCTGGTCGTGGGCACGCTGAGCTTCGCCTACTGGCAGCTGCGGCAGGCCCAGCGGCTCCACTCGGCGACCACCGTGCTCGAGCTGAGGGAGCGATTCTACAGCCCGCGGATGCGCAAGGCCCGACGCGAGTTCAGCACGTGGCTGCTGGACAAGGCCCGGCACGACGACGCGACGAACTGGGAGGTCGGGGTCTTCTTCGAGCAGCTCGGCTTCCTCACGCGGTCCCGGGTCCTGGAGAAGCAGATGGTCTGGAACGCCTTCGGGACGTGGGTCGCCGCCTACCACTACTTCCTGACCCATCCCCAGAACCTGATCGAGCGGTGGCGGAAGGAGGGGAACGACCCGCTGGTGTTCCGCGAGTTCGACTGGCTGGCGCATGAGATGGTGTCGTTCGAGGCGCGCCTGCTCACCCGGTCCGGGGGTTCGGACTACTCGGTCGACGACGCGAAGTACGTCCTCGAGGCCGAGTCCCGCCAGGGTGCTGACAGCGACCCGTTCTGAACGGGCGACGAGGCTTATGCCGCCCGACCGTGTGCGGTCCCCGTGGCGAAGGCCAAGCAGGCGATCCCGGCAGGCTACCACTCCGTCACGTACGCGTTCGTGGTCGACGACGCGGCGAAGGCGATCGAGTTCTACGTGCGGGCCCTCGGCGCGAAGGAGCGCAACCGGATGCCCGGGCCCGGCGGCAAGGTCTGGCACGCCGAGCTCGAGATCGGCGACTCCGTGGTGATGCTCAGCGACGAGTTCCCGGGCTCGGAGATGAAGGCGCCGAAGCATCTCGGCGGCTCGTCGGCGGCGGCCTGGCTGTACGTCCCGGACGTGGACCGGCTGTTCCGTCAGGCGGTCGCCGCCGGGGCGAGGTCGGTCCACGAGCCGACGACGATGTTCTGGGGGGACCGGTTCGGTACGTTCGTCGACCCGTTCGGCCACTCCTGGTCGATCGCCACCCACGTCGAGGACCTCACGCCCGAGGAGATGGGCCAGCGGCGCGACGCCGCCATGAAATCCGCGGGCTCTCGCTGACCAACCCGTCGGTCGACCCGCGATCGGGAACGCGTCTCGGTGGCTCGGGCCCGCGACCTACCGTTCCGCGGCCGGCGCGCCGTCCGTCGGCGCGTTCTCCAAGACGACGGGCTCAGCGGCGGTCCGCGAAGGCGTGCGTGCCGTGGGTCACCGCCGCCCCGGCCCGGAGCGCCGCGGCGACCATCACGACCTCGGCCATCTCCGGGTCCGAGGCTCCCAGGTCGCGAGCCTTCTTGGAATGGATCTCGATGCAGTACGGGCACTGGGTCGTGAACGCCACGGCGCACGCCATGAGCTCCTTGTACTTCACCGGGATCGCGCCGTCGGCGAGGGCCGCCGCGTCGAACGCCTGAAAGGCCTTCATCGCGTCCGGTGCGCTCGCTCCGATCGTCTTCAGCCGCGCCAGGTTCCGCATGTCGTACATGGTCAGGCCCGGTGAGGCCCCCCGCGGTATTACGCCACGCACGGCGATCCTCGAGGATGCCGGCGCCCCCCGCGAGGTCGGGGGGCCGGTCTCCCGGAGCGCTTAGGGGTCCCGAGCCAGCCCGTCGTCGAACCGCACGCTCGCGTGGCTCCCGTTGCAGAACGGCATGTTGGCGGAGGCGCCGCAACGACAGAGGGTCACCCGGTTCCGTCGCTCGTACGCCTTGCCGTCCGCGGACTCGATCCGTACGCCGCCCCGGACCCAGAGCGGCCCGCTGCACCCCAGGGCGGGGTCCTCGACCAGGCCGATAGACGGCGGGAGCTCCGGCTCGAACCCCGCCTTCGAGCTCCGCTCGTGGAGCACGAGCCGACCGGACGGGCAGTGCTGCGCCTCGCGAATGACGAGGTCGCGGGTGCTCGGCTCCTCGCTGCGTTCGAGGAGCGCCCAGATCTTGCCGCCCGGGTCGCAGAACCGGGCGAACGCGCACAGGTTCTCGGCATCTTCGAGGACGAGCGAGGGGCCGGTCAGGACCTCCGACTGGCGGGCCACCGGCCTTCGGGACGCGGTCTCGGTCCCGTCGAACCCGATCTTCAGGTGCGTGCCGTCGCAGAACGGCTTGTTCCGCGAGTGACCGCACCGGCAGAGCTCGTACTCCGGTCCCGCGGCGAACGACCGTCCCTGCGTCCACTCCCAGGACTCTCCCGCGCGGTTCGGCGTGATGACCTGCTGGGCCAACGGCACGCTCCCCACGACGCGGTACGGCCCGTTGGCGGTCACGATGATCTTGGCCTCCTCTTTCGGCACGGACGCCCCCACCTCCGATAGGGTGCCGACAGATGAGGGCGTTCTTGAGCGCGCTCACCGTCCACGACTCGGCTGGCCCCGACGCCGGCCGCGAGGCGACACCCACAAGAGGGGGAGGACGCTCCCGGCCGAGGACCGGTGTCCCATGGTCGACGATCAGCTCCCCGATCTCGTTCTCCCTCTCGAGGGTCGGGACCACTGTCTGGGCCCCCTCGGGGCGAGGTACTCGCTCCTGGAGTACGGCGACTACGAGTGTCCCCACTGCGCGGACGCGCAACCGACCGTGAAGGAACTGGTGCGGGAGCTCGGCGACGATCTCTGCTTCGCCTTCCGACACTTCCCCCAGCCCAAGATCCACCCCCGCTCCGCGCCCGCGGCCCAGGCGGCCGAGGCCGCCGACGAGCAGGGCAAGTTCTGGCTGATGCACGAACGGCTCTTCGCGAACCGGACCGACCTTTCGGACGCGGAGCTCCGAACCCTGGCGCGTGGCCTACCGCTGGACATGGCGACGTTCGATCGCGACGTCCGCTCGGGGGCCCCCGCGCGTAGGGTAGCGGCGGACGTCGAGAGCGGAACGTCCCTCGGGGTCGTGGCGACCCCGACGTTCTTCGTCAACGGACGGATGCACGCCGGCTCGCACGAGTTCCTTCCGCTGCTCGACCTGCTGCGCCGTGGCAGGACGCCCTAGTAGCTGGGCGACGGCACCGTCACCACGAAGAGCTCGAACCCGGAGCCCCCTTCGGCCTCCAGGGTCGTCGCGTTCTCCGTGAGGACCCCCTCGCCCTCGGTCGTCGGGAGGCCCCCGATGCTTCCCCGGCCGCCGATCGCGTAGAGGATCGCTCGGCGGTCTCCTGGGACGGCGAGGCGGGTCGAGCCGTGGCGAGCGAACTCGAGGGTCGAGAGCTCCATGCCGAGCTGCGAGCGCGCCTCGGCGCCGCCGCCGACCAGGGCCCGGGAGAGGATCCCAGGAGCGAGCTCGGTCGGTGCCGGGGCGCGGAACACACCGGACGGCGCGGCGGCCGGTACGCGCCCTCGCGGGAGCGAGGCGACCACGGAGAGCCATCTCGAGGCGCCCCCCGGCCGCGGGGCCACGTCATGGCGATACTCCTCCCCGGACGCGTGCACCACCACCGTCCCGACGCCCAGCTCGACGCGACGGTCCGCCGCGTCCACCTCCACGATCCCCCCCGACAGCACGTAGTTCACGACCTCCTCCGAGACGTGGGAATGCAGGTCGGGCTCCCACGGGCCCTGCGCCGTGGACTCCGCCAGCCGCACGACGGGGAGCCAGGGGCCTTGCCGGAGCGTGGGAAAGAGCACCTTTCCCTGGATCTCGGGGAGCTCCATGGTCTGCGCCGTGGCGCGAACGATCCGGGGCGCCGGTGCTGGGCTCATCGCGCGGAGGACTCGGTCCGGGAGCGGACGAGCGGTCTCCCCCAAAAGCTTCGCTCTCGCTCCGGGCCCGCGGCCACGGCCGAGCCATCTCCCCGACCATTCGCCGCAAGTCCGGAGCTCCGACGGGCGTCGCGCGTCGGCGGAAGGGTCGGGGGACCGATCGACGTGACCTTTGCCGGGATGCTGGGCCAGGGCCGCTAGCGGAACGCCGTCGGGGTACTCCCTGGGGATCCCGCCTAGCGCTGGGTTCCCGGCTTGCCAAGGAGGCTAAGCAGCCCATCGGCGAGGGTCCCCCCCCAGCAGGCATAGTCGTGACCCCCCTCGAACTCCGCGTAGCTCACGGGATAGCCCTTCGCGACGAGCACGTCCCTGAAGTGGCGGACTCCGGAGAGCGGGGACATCTGCGTCCCCGGGAACACCGTCGTCTCGAGGGAACCGGCATCGAGGTAGAACCTGATGGGCCGTCGGGGAGCCCGCGCGTACTCCTCCATCAGGGTGGGAGCGCCGAGCAGGTCCCCTGAGTCGGACCAGGTGAACGCGCCGGATTGGGCCAGCACGTTCCCGAAGAGATCGGGGTGCCGCAGCGCCGCGAACGCCGCCGTGAGCCCTCCGAGACTCGAACCGACCAGCACGGAGCGAGCGGGAGGGACCCGGAGACCGTACCGGCGCTGCATCCACGGGACGAGTTCGCTCGCGAGAAAGCGGAGGAACTTCGGATTGGGCAGAAGGTCAGCCTCCCGCGAGCCCGGGGCGCTCCCCACGAGCACGATTACCGAGGGACCGATGCGCCTGGCGTCGACGAGGTTCCCCACGATCGTGGGCGTCGGAACGGCGCTCTGATAGGCCACGCCGTCGAAGGCGAGGACGAGGTTGTACCGGGTCCGCCGGGGGGAGAACCCGGGCGGCGTGTACACCCAGACCGATCGGACTCCCTCGAGGCTCCGACTTCGGAGGCGAACGTGGTCCATCGTCCAGCCCTCCGAGGGCCGGACTCGGCTCCAGGGCAGCGGCGGAGCGTCCGGAAGGGCCACCACCGACACCGTCACGGAAACGTCCTCGGGGTCGTCAGGGTCCTTGGCCATCACGAGCGACGATGGGTTGTGAGGGTCCGGGAGCAGCGAGCGGAAGTAGGCAGCCCAGTCCCCACCGTTGTCGGGCGTTGGCGTGGGTCGAGGGGTGTACGCGTAGAGCGCTCGCGTCCGTCGAGGGAGGACGAGCGTCCGGTACCAGACCCCCGTGGGACCCAACGGGAGGAGATCAGTCTCTCCGCGGAGCGGATTCGCGACCGGGGTGTAGATCGAGGCGGAGCTCACCCGGCGGTCTGGCCTCCAGACGAAGGTCACGCTCAGGCGGGACCCGTCGTCCGGCAGCGGGTCGACGAGAGGCAGGCCGTGCGAGGCGAGCTGGCGCCAAGCCGCGCTCGCGTCGCGCCCGGTGGCCTTGGAGGCTCGCCTCCGGTATTCGGCGAGGCGTGGAGAGGCCACGGAGGGCGGCCCTCTGCTCTCCATGCGAGGCGGCCACGCCGTGACCGTGTCATGAGCTGTTCCGTGGGTCAGCGCCCCGGTCGTTCCTCGGTGCATGCCTTAACAGGCTGCCCAAGCGGTCCGATCGTGCCCGTTCTGAGCGAGCGGCCGTTCGTCTCGAAGTCGGTGACGACTATTCCATCGGAGTGTGCCGTTCAGGCGAGCGATAGCGCTGGGGAGGTTCCCACAGCTCGAATCGGTTCCCTTCGGGGTCGAATGCCCATCCGAACCGTCCGTACGAGGACTCTTCGATGCGGTCGTCGACCCGAACCCCGGCTCGGCGAAGCTGGGTCAGAAGACGGTCGAGATCGTCGACCCGGTAGTTCACTTGCGCCGTCCGGCGGCCCGATCCCCAATCACGGTCCTCCGCGCCGAGCGCGGCCCAAAGAGTGCTCCCTACGCGCCGCGAATCCCGAATCGATCGCCAGTCCCACGTCGCGACCTGGCCCCCGGCTGAGATTTCGAGTCCCAGATTCTTGCTGTACCACGCCGCCAACCTCACGGGCGAGCGCGAATTGAGAAACACGCCTCCGATTCCAACGACTCGGGCTCGACGGCGTGGGCGACCGCTCATCGCGCCTCCATCCTGGGCGCCCACATGAACCCCTCGGACGGGGCCCCCTGTACCGGCCCCGACCAGACCTTCCGGTGAGGACACTACTCGTGCCCGACGAGATTGGTGGACCGGCCTCGAGCTGCTATCGGATCGGACAGGTCGCACGGCTACCGCGGTGCGTGGCTGGCCGTCGGGAGTGGCATTGGCGCGATCTCGGTGCAAGCGGAATTGCAACCTCGGGAGGGAGTTCAAATGAACTGATTAGGTACTGGAACTGTGATTGACTAGACCCATGGATGAGTCCGTTCTGGGTGAGTCTCGAATTTCCACTCGAAACCTCACAATCGTCCCGACCAAGGTCAGGAGGGCGACGGGGGCTCGGGCGGGCGACATACTGGAGTGGCGGATGCGTGGTTCGCAGATCTTGATTCGGGTCCGTCGACGGAAGTCGATCGAGGAAATCTCCGGCATGATGAGACATGGTGGGAATTCGGTGGCCAGTAAGAAGGCCCTCCAGGGGGCGCGATCGCGTGTTCGTTGACTCATCTTACAGGATCGAGCTCGCCGCCTCGCGAGATTAGTGACGTCCGCGAGCTCGGGAGCCTAGGAACGAGGCTCCGACCGAGGCCCTGATTCTTGACCTGACACTTGCCGAAGCGGTGACGATTGTAGGTCTACAAGAGTGGATTGGATGGCGCACGACCCCTGCCGGTGCTTCTGTGATTCCTATCAGATCATCTAGGTTAGTTGCGAGCCATAGCCGTTGGAGTCCTAGGTGCAAGACCAGTTGCATGCACCCTTCTCGCCGACGAACCGACCGGTGCGATCTGCACGGGTCCACCCTTCCGACTCTAGAAGATCTCAGAGTGAACTCACATATGGCGCACGTCAATATATCGGACGAAAGCAATATGCCCTATCCAAACGACACCGCCTAGCGAGGGACCGATGGCGACACGTCCGGCCGCGCCCACTCTCTCCAGAAGGTTTG
>JASIDM010000083.1 GCA_030044695.1 Thermoplasmata archaeon | reverse complement strand
GCTCGTCCCGGCCGGGACCTCGGGCACGCCGAGGCCGACGTTGAGGTCGGCCGCCCGGGGGAAGCTCCAGGCGTACCCCCGGGGCGCCTCCTGCCCGAAGTGGAGCTCGATCGCCTCCCCGAGGGGACCGTCGGCGGTCGCCGTGATCATCCGGTACATCGTCCGCGCCGGGCGGAAGCCGACCGACGCGCCCACCGCCGACGTCGGGCCGTCCGCCCCGACGATCGCCGCCGCCTCGACGACCGTGCCGTCGGCGCAGCGCACCGCGCCGTCGCGAACGCCGGTCACGCCGAGGGGGTAGCGGAGCTCGGCCCCCGCCCCCTCGGCCTGGAACGCCAGCGCCTTGTCGAACGCCCGCCGTGAGACCGTGTAGCCTCGCAGCTCGGTCGCGTAGCGCCGGCCGCGGGGGCTCACGCAGTCCAGCCGCCGGGTCGACCGAAGGACCGTCGATTCGGGGATCCGGTACGCGGCGTCGATGAGGTCGGGCTCGCCGAACAGGTCGACGAGCTCCTCCGGGGCGGGCAGGAACTCCCCGCACTGCACGGGTTGGCCGAGCTCGGGGCGGTGATCGACGAGGAGCGTGCGGGCGCCGGCCCGGGCGCTCGCCGTGGCGGCCGAGCTGCCGGCCGGTCCCGCCCCGACGACGACGACGTCGAACCGCTCCACCGCCCTACGCCCCGAGCGCGACGAAGTGCGTGGCGGCCGCCTGGATCGGCCCGAGGATCGGCTGGGGGTAGATCCCGACGGCGACGATGAGGATCGCCGCCACGGCGATCGCTGTGGCGCGGCCGTAGCCGAGCCCGCCGCACGGGAGCGGCGCCGGGCCGGCGCCGCCGACGACCGCCCCGGCGGGGACGGTCGACGCCGCGGGGGCGTCGAAGTACATCGCCTTCAGGATGCGGGCGTAGTAGAAGACGCTCAGCGCGCTGTTGAGCAGGCCCGCTACGGCGAGCCAGACGAAGTACCCCCGGGCCTGGACCGCGGCGCTGAACAGGACGAACTTCGAGTCGAAGCCGACGGTGAGCGGGACGCCGGCGAGCGACAGCAGCATCAGCGCGAAGGCGGCCGACAGGAGCGGCCGCCGCTGGCCGAGCCCGCGCCAGTCCTCGACCAGCGGCCCGACGCCGAGCCCCGCGACGCCGGCGACGACGAGGAACGCTCCCCCCTTCATGAGGACGTGGGCGAACGCCTGGAACGTCGCGCCGGCGAGGGCGGGGCCGGTGCCGACGGCGATGCCGAGGAGCAGGTAGCCGGCCTGGCTGATCGAGGAGTAGGCGAGCAGCCGCTTCATCTCCCGCTGCAAGAGCGCAAGGACGTTCCCCACGGTCATGGTGAGCACCGCGAGCACGCCGAGCGTCAGCTGGACGATCGGGCCGATGGCGAACGGCGCGCCGGAGAACGGGTTGCCGGGCGCTCCCGGGTGCAGGAAGAGGACCGGGCCGAGGAAGACCAGGAAGAAGGCGAAGACCCCGACCTTCTTCGAACCACCGGCGAGGAAGGCGCTGACGTCCGTCGGGGCCCCGTCGTAGACGTCGACGGCCCAGGCGTGGAACGGCACGAGCGTCGTCTTGAACGCGAGCCCGGCGATCAGGAACCCGTAGCCGACCAGGGCGAGCACGGGGTAGCCAACGGTCCCGGCGACGGCGGCGATCCGGAACAGGTTGGTCGTCCCGTAGGCGCCGAAGATCAACGAGGCCCCGAAGAACCCGAGCGTCGAGCTCACGGCGCCGATGACGTAGAACTTCATGGCGGCCTCCAGCGGCCGGATCCCCCGCCGCGTGTAGCCGACGAGCAGGTACGTCGAGATGCTGACGATCTCGATGGCGAGCAGGAGGAAGATGAGGTCGGAGGCGAGCGCGACGAGCAGCATCCCGACGGTGGCGAGGGAGAGCAGCCCGTAGAAGATCGGGGCGCCGGGCTCGCGGGGCTCGCGGCTCAGCGAGGCGACGCCGACGAGCAGCGCCGCGAGGAGGAAGATCCCCTGGAAGATCAGCCCGAACGAGCTCACGAAGTACAGCGGGGCGGCGCCGATCCCCGGGGCGGCGTTGATCGCCCCGGCGCCGATGGTCCTCAGGAACGCGAGCGGGGCGACGCCGAGGTCCGCGAGGACGAGCGCCAGCGCGACCGCGCTCCCGGCGACGCTGACGCCCCCGACGACCTCGAGCCGGCGCACGCCGAGGACGTCCAGGAGGAAGACGACGAGGGCGGCGGCGAGGACGACGATCTCGGGCAGGAACGTCGCGACCGTGCCGGCGACGTCCGTCATCGCGCCGGACCTCCGCCCCCGGTCATGGTCCGGGGAACCCGTGCACCGGCGAGCTCGTGATCACGTTCACCAACAGGCCGGGGAGCACGCCGAACAGCACCGTGATGGCGACCAGGAGGCCCATGCCGACCCCCTCGTACCACGGGACGCCGTGGGCTCCCGCCACGGGACCGGCCGGCGGGCCGAACAGCATCCGTTGCACCATCCACAGGTAGAACGCCGCCGTCACCACGAGGATGCCGAGCGGCACGAAGACCCAGTACCCGAGCCCGTACCACGTCGCGAGCAGCGCCGTGAACTCTGCCGGGAAGCCGATCAGCGCCGGGAGCCCCAGCGACGCGAGCGAGCCGGCGACGAGCATGGTCGCGAGCCCCGGCGACGTCGGCGTGATCCCGCCCAAGGTCGCGATGTCCCGGGTCCCGTAGGTGTGGTGGACCGTCCCGGCCCCCATGAACAGGAGCGCGCTGACGATCCCGTGGGCGAACATCAGCAGGACCGCCGCGAGGAGCCCGAGCGACGAGTCGAGGGCGATCGCCAGCAGGACGATCCCCATGTGGTTGATCGAGCTGAACGCCACGAGCCGCTTGAGGTCCCGCTGGGCGAGGGAGACGACCGAGCCCCAGACGATCGCGACGAACGCCACGACGAACAATAGGAGGCGGTCCTGGGCGAAGCCGCTCGGCAACAGCTCGACGGCCCACCGGATCAGTCCGTAGCCCCCGAGCTTCAGCAACAGGCCGGCGAGGAGCACCGAGCCGCCCGTCGGCGCCTCGACGTGGGCGTCGGGGAGCCAGGT
>JASIDM010000006.1 GCA_030044695.1 Thermoplasmata archaeon | reverse complement strand
TTCCGCGGGCGGTCACGAGACGTCGGCGGACCCGTCGTGGGGCTCGCCGTTCGGATCGAGGTCCACGTCGGCGAGCGTGGCCGCGGGTCCGCCGGACGCCGCCTCCTCGCCACAGCCCCTCGCCGATCGCGGGGAAGCCGGCCGGCGACTGGCCGTGCTGCTGGAAGGCTACCGCCGGTCGCTCCCGCTCGTCCTCGGCGTGCCGCGGGGCGGGGTGCCGGTCGCCTTCGAGATCGCCCGGTCCCTGCACGCCGAGCTCGACGTGCTGCTCGTACGCAAGGTCGGCGCCCCCGACGATCCGGAGTACGGGCTCGGCGCCGTGGCGGAGGGCGAGGTCGTTCTCCTGGACGAACCACGGGCCCGCGCCTCGGGCTACACGCGGGCCGACCTCGATCCTATCGTTCGCCGGGAGACGGCCGAGATCGCCCTCCGGACCGTGCGATTCCGTGGATCCCGCCCCCCTCCGGAGCTCGCGGGCCGGACCGTCATCGTGGTCGACGACGGGGTGGCGACCGGGGGGACGGTGGAAGCGGGCGTGCGTGCCGTACGGGCCCAGAAGGCGGCGACGGTCGTCCTGGCGCTGGGCGTCGCTCCGCGCTCCGCGGTAGTGCGACTCCGCCGGTTCGTCGAGGAGGTGGTCGTGGCGTGCGTCCCCCCTCGGCTGGCGGCGGTCGGCGAGTGGTACCGTCGGTTCGAGCCGGTGCGCGACGAGGAGGTCCTCGCCCTCCTCGAGCGGTCCCGGGACGGACGACCCCGCCGCCCGGGGGCGGCGACCCCCTGAACGGCGCGGACCGCACGCCCACGACCGGCCACTTTATCCGAGCCTCGGGATGCCGCGGGCGATGACGCTCTCGGCGGAGAGCGTGGCCCGTCTGCTCGAGGAGGGACGGTCCCACCGCTGCGATGGCTCGCTGGAGACCTGCGTGCGGGCCGTCGCCGTCGCCGATCTCCCCAGCCGGTTCGGCGACTTCCAGGTCGTGGCGTTCTGGAACGAGCTGGAGAAGCAGGACCATGCCGCGTTCGTCCACGGGGACATCGAGGGACGCGAGCGGGTCCTGGTCCGTCTCCACTCGGAGTGCCTGACCGGGGACGCCATCGGCTCCCTTCGCTGCGACTGCCGCGACCAGCTGATCGCGTCGCTGGAACGGGTCGCGAAGAGCGACGGCGGGGTGGTCCTCTACCTCCGCCAGGAAGGACGCGGGATCGGCTTCGCCAACAAGATCCGGGCCTACCAGCTGCAGGACCAGGGCTACGACACCGTCGAGGCCAACGAGGCGCTCGGCTTCCGCGCTGACGAGCGGGAGTACGGGATCGCGGCCCACATGCTCGGCAGCCTGCACGTGCGGTCGATCGAGATCATGACGAACAATCCGGCGAAGATCGAGGACCTCCGCCGGCACGGGGTGACGATCACGGGCCGGATCCCCCTCGTCATCCCGCCGCAGCCGAACGACCGGCAGTACCTGGAGACCAAGCGCCGCAAGCTCGGCCACCTCCTCGATGTGGAGCAGCTCGACTGCGCCACGTCCCCGTCCGAGGAGCCGACCCGCTGAGCCCGCCCTAGGAGACGTGCGCCACGCGGTTGTGGCGCTCGAGGGCGGTGATGGAGCCGAACGTCGCTCCGCAGATCGAGCAGCGCACGGACCGGTGGTCCGCCGGGGCGGGAGGCCCGGAGGGGCCCCCGTGGGACTCCTTCAGGTGGGCCTCCAGGACCTCCGGGGAACGGAAGACCGAGCCGCACTGCGGGCAGACCGCCTCGTTCTCGTCGTACTCGACGTACGGCACGGGCGACGAACGGCCGGCGGCTCCTATCCACGTTTCGGTAACGTCCCGGACCTTCCCGGGGCGTGCGCTCGCGCCGTCGTACCGCCGACCCCTCTCCGAAGCCCGACGTTCTCGGGGGCGCCGACCGTCGCGGCCCGCTCACCGCAAATCTCTTCCGTACCGAGCCGAGCTGGAGGGTCGCGCGCCGTGACCGACTGGTTCAACATCGCTGTCTGGTCGCTCGTCGGCACCTGGGCGCTCGTCGTCGGCACACTGATCCTGATGTACTGGCAGACCCGGACCAGCCAGCGGCTCAACTCCGCGAACGCCGTGATGGCCCTGCGGGAGCGGTTCGATAGCCCGCACATGCGGGCCGCCCGGCGCGGCCTGAGCTCGCGGCTGCTCCACGGGCCCCCGGACGACATCTCCAGCGTGGAGGTCGTGACGTTCTTCGAGCTCGTGGGCACGCTCGTCCACCGCGAGCTGCTGGACGCCGACCTCGTCTGGGAGGCGTTCGGATCCTGGATCGTCGCCTACTACTGGGCGATCCGCCATCCGGTCGACCTCGTCGCGACGATCCGCGGCACCCTCCACGACCCGTTGCTGTTCCACGAGTTCGAGTGGCTGCACGACACCATCGTCCAGATCGACGCCCATCGCGAGCTCGCGAGCCCGGCGGTGGTCGACAACGAGGCCTCCGCCCACCGCGTCCTGGAGCTCGAGTCCCGCCTCGGCGAGGTCTAAGCCGGCTACCGGCCGAACGCGGCCGCGAGGCGACGCCGGGCCACGAGCGTCCCCGCCGGCGGGGCCCCGGCTCAGGGCGGACGGTGCGCCTCGGTCCTCCGGGCGACCTTCGGGACCCGACGGAGGAACCGCCGGCCAAACCCGAGGATCATCGCGATCCACGCCAGCTCGGCGGCGAGCGGGGAGACCAGCGCGATGCCGACCGAGCCCGCGAACACGATCACGGTCAGCAGCTGCGTGGCCTCGGTCGCCTGGATCCACTCCTGCGTCACCGTCCGTCGGAGCAGGCGGTGGTCGCGGCTCGCGTGCCGCCATATCCCCAGGAGGACGAGGCCTCCGAGCGCCTGGACGACGCCGTAGAGGGCCACGGCCAACCGCGCCGAGAGCGACCCCATGCCGAAGTTCCCCGGCGAGTAGGCGAACAGTACCGAGACCAGGAACGGCGTCACGGAGATCATCAGCAGGAAGAACGAGTTCAACCGGACCAGCGTGGGATCGTACCGGACGATCGAGGAGAACAGGCGGTGGTGGACGTTCCACCACGAGGCGATCACGAAGAAGGCGAGGACGTAGCCGACCAACGCCGGTTCCAGGGTCCTCAGGTAGGCCGGGAGCGACGGGAGTCCCCCCGTTCTCAGGGTCTCGGGCAGGAGCAACGAGACGGCGAGGAACGTGAGCGCGAAGGCGAAGACCCCATCGCTGAGGGAGAGCAGCCGGCTCAGGTCCGAGCCGGTGCCGTCGATCCCTTCGAGACGAGGGGAGCCGCCCGGACCCTCGCCCCGCTCCTCGTCGCCCGCGATCGCCCGTCCCCTCCCGCCGGGAGGAAGGCGGCGGCCTCTTCACGTTGGCCGGACTCCCGGCCCGCCGGACCCGTGCGTGCCCGCCGAGGTCGAACGGGTGACGCTCGACGAAGCCGACCGTCGGACGGCTACGGACCGCCCGGCCTCACGTTCGGCCGAGGTGACGGCCCCGGAGGGCCTCCCCGGAGCAGGCTCGGACCGTCGCCGGGCTCACGCACCCGTGACGTCGACCACGGCCTTTGCCGCGGCGAATCCGGCGGTCCGGTGCGAGCCATCGCAGTTCGGCTTGTGCTTGGACTGGCCGCACCGGCAGAGGGCGGCGACGACCTTGCCGTCGACCATCACGAGGTTCGGGCCGTTCTCGCTGGACTGGATCTCCACCTTCGGCATGGCGGCGACCTCACGCGGCGCGGTGGGATAACGGCCGCCTTACGCCCACGCTACCATCCTTTCCGAGGTTCACGGCCCGGACGTCGCCGACGCGGGGGCGACCGGGGTCGCCGTGGCCGGCCCCGCCCCGGAAGCGTCGTACGCCGGCTCGCCGAACTCGGCGATGTCGAGGCCGACCTCCTCGTCGTTCGGCTGGGACCTCAGCGGCGTGAAGACGTTGATGACCCGCAGGAGGACGTAGGAGCCGACGAAGGCGAACGACGCCACGACGGCGATGCCGACGAGCTGGACGAGGGCCTGGTGCGGGTTCCCGTAGAAGAGGCCGTTGACCCCCCCCGGATTCACCGCCACCGTCGCGAAGAGCCCGGTCGCTAGGGTTCCCCACATCCCCCCCGCACCGTGGCAGGCGAAGACGTCCAGCGAGTCGTCCAGCCGCGTGCGAGCCCTCCAGTTCGCGATGTAGTTGCAGAAGATCCCGGCGACGAGCCCGATGATGATCGACGCCCCCGGGGTGACGTAGCCGGAGGCGGGGGTCACCGCCGCCAGGCCGCAGACGGCCCCGACCGCCATCCCGACGGCCGACGGGCGGCCCTTGCTGACCCAGTCGACGAGCATCCAGCTCACGCCGCCGGCCGCGGCGGCGAGGTTGGTGTCGACCAGCGCGGTGACGGCGACGCCGTTCGCCGCGAGGGCGCTCCCGGCGTTGAAGCCGAACCAGCCGAACCAGAGGATCGCGGTGCCGAGGATCACGTACGGCACGTTGTTCGGGCGGGTGCTCTTGCCGAACTCCTTGCCCCGACCGATGACGAGGGCGGCGGCGACCGCCGACACGCCTGCCGAGGTGTGGACCACGAGCCCGCCGGCGAAGTCCCGGACCCCGAGCACGTGCAGCCATCCGGCCGGGTTCCAGATCCACATCGCGATCGGCGCGTAGATCAAGGTCGTCCACAGGACGATGAAGATGAGCAGCCCCTTCAGCCGGACGCGGCCGGCGAACGCGCCGATGATCAACGCCGGGGTGATCGCCGCGAACTTGAGCTGGAAGGCAAAGTACAGCAGCTCGGGGATCGTGCTCGAGTAGGCGGGGTTGGCCGCGGTGCCCACGTGGAGCAGCGCCGCGTTGTAGAGCGTGCCGATCACGCCGTGGAACGCGGGCCCGAACGTCAGCGTGTAGCCCCAGAGCGCCCAGACGAGGCTGACAACGGAGAAGATCATCAGACACTGGACGATCGTCGCCACCAAGTTCTTCTGCCGGACCAGGCCCCCGTAGAAGAACCCCAGCGCCGGGGTCATGATCATCACCAGCGCGGTGGCGGTGATCACCCAGGCCGTGTCGCCGCTGTCGCAGCCCGGACAGCCCGGAAATCCCATCAGTCGACCCGGCGACGGTCGGGCTCCGCCGGCCGGTAGGTCGGGTACGCCCCGTGGGAGACCGGGTCGGAATCGTTCCCGCTCGGCACGAACCTGCTCCCGTCCGCCGGTTGATAAACCCCTGCTTGGAGGGGAGACCGGACCGGACGACCCGCGCTAAATAGACGCAAGCTCAACCTTGGGACATGCAGCTTCGGCACCCGGAGGCCGACGACCTGATCGGACGCGCGCTCGAGTGTGCCGTCCGGTCCGCCACCGCGGGGACCGAGGATCACCCGATCACTCCCGAGCGGTTCTGGGAGGACCTCAAGCAGGATGGGTTCGGCTTCACCAAGCCGATGCCCGGCAGCGACGAGGTCGGGCGGCTCTTCGCCCACGTGGTCCTCGACCACGCCGTGGCCCTCGGGACCGTGGCGGGGAACACCGCGCTGCATCATTATTGGGCCAAGGCGTAGCTGACACGCCGACCGACCCCGCCGGCAGCATCGTCCGGGTCGGCCGAAAGGGTCCGTTCGCCTCCGTCCGGGCCCTGCCGCAGGGTCGGGCCGCGACGTTGTCGGCGCCCCTGCGAAGACCCGGTTCAGGCATCGTACGCCGCAGCGACCGCCCGCCGAGGGACGCCGTGGCCGCCTGCGGAGATGGGTCGACGCCCGGGTCCGGCCCGACCTTCGTTCCGAGGGTCAGGCCGGTGGGGGGTCAACGGCGCCGTCAGCAGGAATCTCGAGCGGACCGAGGGTCGCCCCGGCCTGGAGCGCGTCGCCGGGTCGGTCGCCGGCGCTCGCGGCTCCCGCGAGCCCGGACGCCCGCGCCGACAAGCGACGCGCGATCCAGCGACGGCGCTCGGCGGTCGAGGGGGCGTCCTCACGTCCATCGGAGTCGTCCTCGGTGTCGAGGGGAGCCGGGACCCATCGCGGGCCCGCGACCCCGGATCCCCCCGGGAGCGGGAAAATCGCCGCGGGGGTTCGGTGCAGTGGGCTTGAGGAGCCTTCCCAGGTCGGGTCCCAGGAAGGATCGCCCCCACCCCCGCGGCGCATGCTAACCTGTGTGGTGTTGAAACTACTTAACCAGTGGCAGGTTTAGCATACTAAGAGCAGGACTTGGGTTGGGCTTAGTATCCTAAAACGTGGCTCGGCCACGGTTCGGGCCATCGGACTCGGGTCGGCCCCACCCTCGCCGCTCCGGAAGGAAACCGCAGGTGCTCGGGAACCCCGTTGCCGGGCCGTCACTAGACGACGATCCGGCCGCGGTTGACGATGCGCTCGCCGTCGATGTCGAGCGTGCCGCCCTCCAGGTCGAGGAACGCCATGATCCCCGGATGCCGGCTCTTGCCGCCCATCGAGGCGTTCCGCCCGATCTCGAGGGTGATCCTGCCCCGGGCTTGGTCGAAGAGCAACGGGATCGTGGCGATCTGAGGGTTGAGCCCCACGGACAACTGGCCCAAGCGAACCCGCGGGTGTCCGAGCCGCTCGAGCTCCCGGCGCAGCAGGGTGCGGGCGCCGGGAAAGTCGAAGGTCTCCAGCGACCCCTCGCGGAACGTCCAGCGTCCCGGGGGAAGCGGAAACTCGCGGTCGGTGGTGTAGAGCACGCCCACGGCGTTCGACACGAACGTCCCCTGGCCGTGGACCTCGTTCACCGTCACGCTCGTCACGCCCGAGGGGACGATCATGATCAGGTTGCCGGACTTCAGGTCCGCGTCGTCGAACACGCCGTCGTCGACCTTGGGGGCGCGGTGCGCGAGACGCAGCGTGAGGGCCGTGCCGTTGGGGTGGGAGACCGTCGCCTCCGTCCCTCGACGCAGGCGGTCCGCGATCGCGCGACCGTCGCGCCGCATCTTCCTAGGGTCGAACAGCGTCGCGTCGATCAGCTCGGACCTCCAGGTGCCGAGGTCGATACCGTACCGACGCGCCCACAGCTCGCTGGTCCGCCCGAGGTCCCACCGGATCGTGCGAACTCCGTACTTCTGGATCACCCGCATCAGTTCGTGCTGGTTGGACTGTGCCCGACGGCAGGCGGCCGCGGGCAGCGCCTCCTCCCGGGCGGCGTCCATCGGGCCGTAGAGCCAGACGTAGGCGTCCGAGGCCTTGAGGGCCGCCCACTCGTGGTCGCCGATGCGACCGAGCTGACCGGAGGGGCCGTCCGTCAGGCCCCGCCAGTAGGCCTCCTCGTCCTTGACCGACAGGAGGGCCCGCGCGCCGAGCGCGTGCGCCTCGACCGTGAGGCTGTTGGCCCACGGGAGGGTGGCGCTCCAGGTCTCGATCAGGAGGTCCTCCCCGCGCGCGAGGCGCAACGAGTTACGCAGGAGGTTCCTCGCGAAGGCCCGACGCTTCTTTTCGGGGTATTCCGGGAGCATCTGGTGGCGATATCGGCGCGAGACCTATATAAGGTGGTTAGACTTTAGAATTCTAAAGCCGACCGGATCGGGGAGACGGTATGCGCGTTCACAAGGTCGTCAACCGAGTGTACCAGGGCACGACGTACTACCGCTGGGTCGTCTCGATCCCCCCGAAGCGGGTCCGGGAGCTCGGCTGGACGGACGGGCAACAGCTGGATGCCGTCGTGCGCGGCAGCACGCTGTGGATCCAGCCGACGCTGCGCGAGCTTCCCGGTCGCCGAGAGCGTTCGGCGCAGTCGTTGGTGGACGAGGTCCGACGTAAGACACTGGCGCGGCGCTGATCAGGCCGCCCGAACGAGTCACCTCGCGGCGACGCGGACCGTGGTGGAACCGCTCGGCGTTCCGAGGGAACACGGCCGCCCGGACGCCCGGCCTGTTGAGGCGGCGAGACCTTCACCGCGGGCGGGCCGCTGCCGGGCGCACCGGGCCGGGAACGTCGGCTTGGCGATGGGGGGGTGGCCTTACGGACACGGGGCTCCTCCGTCGAGGGGGATGCGGAGCGTCGGCCCCGGATCACTCCAGGTCCTCTGGGTCGTCCTGAGCGACGTCCTTGCGGGCGTGACCGCCGAAGCGGGCCTTCCACGCGCGAGCCGCGGCCGTAACACGGCCCCCCGGGGCAGGGAACGTGAGGGGCGGGATCGTCAGCGTGCGGCCCCGTTCCTGCTCGTCCTGGAGGGCGAGGGCGCGGGCCCGGAAGATGTCCTCGCGTTCGACGTAGCCCAGGACCCTCAACGGGTCGTCCTCCTTCACCACGAGGATCGCCTCGCGGTCTCGGTCGCTGAGCAACGCGGCCGCGGTCCGCAGCGGATAATCGGGCGCCACCGTCTCCGCGGACGTGGACGCGATACCGCGGACAGGGGCGCCCGCGTCGCCGCCCGCCCCGAGGTACGTGAGGACCTCCCGTCGCGTCAGGATGCCGCCGGGGACCCCGTCCGCGTTCACGAGCAGATGGCCCGCGTGGCCGTTGCGGGCGCCCGACGAGAGCCGGGCCGCCTCGCCGACGGCAAGGTCGGCCGGTGTGCGGACCAGGTCGGTGTGCATCACCGCCTTCACCGGCGTGACCTCCAGCGGATCGACGGCGTACTCCCGCGCGACGTGCACGCGTCGTCGGGCGATCTTCTCCGTCAGGATCGAACGCCGTAGGGTGAAGACCGTCACCCCCTCGGCCGCGAGGCAGGCGACAAACAGGGGGAACAGCACGTTGAGGTCGTGGGTGAGCTCGAGCGCGAACACGACGCCCGTGAACGGGACCCGCATCGTGCCGCCGAGGATCGCCCCGAGCGAGATCAGCGCCCAGAACGTGGGGCTCGCTATCGGCAGGACGCCCCCGACCAGGGTCCCGACGGCGGCACCCATCATGAGCAGCGGGGCCAGGACCCCCCCGGAGGTGCCCGAGCCGAGCGAGGCGGTCCAGACGACCGCCTTGGTGGCCAGGAGGAGGACCACCGCGGTGACCCCCAATCCGCCGACCAGCAGCAGGTCGATCGTCCCGTAGCCGACGCCGAGGACGCGGGGATCCACGAGCCCTCCGATGCCGATGACCAGGCCGCCGAGCACCGGCCACCACATCCAGTGCACCGGGAGCTTACGGTAGAGGTCCTCGAACGCATAGACGGCGAACGTGAGGACGGTCGCGACCACACCCGCGACGAGGCCGATCAGCAGCGCCCCGCCGATGATCGGCACCGTCGACGCGGGGCTCTCGGGGAGCGGGAAGAGGGCCCCGGCCCCCAGGAGCTCCCAGCGCACGATCGTCGCCACCCCCGAGGCGACGCCGACGGGGATGAGGCTTCGGGGTCGCCATTCGAACAGGAGCAGCTCGACGGCGATCAGGACCGCCGCGACCGGCGTGTTGAACGTCGCGGCCATGCCCCCGGCCGCGCCCGCGACGAGGAGCGTCTTGCGCTCCGCGGCGGAGAGGTGGAGCATCTGGCCCCACACCGAGCCGAGCGACCCGCCGGTCATGATGATCGGCCCCTCGGCGCCGAACGGCCCCCCCGTGCCGATCGACAGGGCCGCGGAGATCGGCTTGAGGACGGTGACGCGCGGGTCGATCTTGCTCTTGTTCACCAGGATCGACTCGAGCGCTTCGGGGATCCCGTGGCCCCGGATCCGCTCGCTGCCGAAGCGGGCCATCACCCCGATGATCGCCCCGCCCACGACCGGCACGGCGAGGGCGAGGTAGCCGAGGTGGTTGCCGGCCGGGGAGACGAAGCTCCAGGAGAACCGACCGTAGTAGGCGAGATTCGTGATCAGGCCGATCAGTCGGAGGAGGAGGAAGGCGACCCCCGCCGCGACCGCGCCGACGAGCACCGCTACGGAGGCCAGGTAGACCGTCCGCCGATCGACCGTGGTGAAGTCCCCGAGCTCGCGGAACGGGCGCGGTCGGGCTGGCGTCGGAGGAGGATCCGGGGTGGCGGGTTCCCCGGACCCGCTCGTCGCCGCGCCCGCGGGGCTCACCGGAGGATCTCCTCCAGGAGCTCCTGCAGTACGGCGGCGTTGTTGTGCCGTCCGTCCTTCGCCGCGTAGACGAGGGTCACGGGTCCCCGACGACTCTCGTTGGCCAGCCAGACCAGCCTCGGCCGGTGAGCGTCGAGCTCAGCGCGGTAGCGGCTCCGGAAGCCGTCGTAGCGGTCCGGGTCGTGGGCGAACCATCGTCGGAGCCCGTCGCTCGGGGCGATCTCACGGTCCCAGGCGGTGAGCCGGGCCTCCTCCTTGGACAGGCCCCGCGGCCAAAGCCGGTCGACCAAGATCCTCACGCCGTCGTCCGGCGAGGCTGGCTCGTACGCCCTCTTGGTGCGGAGCACACGCGCCTCCCGTCGGATCCCGGGGGCAGGCGCCCTGCGGACCACTTCGGGCTCTTGGTGGCCGTACCGCCCTTCGGTTCAAGATGGGTGTCCCTAGACGTTTCGCTCGGACGTCGCCCGCCTCGAATCCGTGATATGGGGCCCACGCCCGTGCGAGGCGGCATGAGGACCAACCGCCGGGCCCGCGCCCCCGGGCCGACGCGCGGGAGACCTCGATCGAGGGGAGCCAGGATCGCTTCACGTTCTCGCCCCGCTCGAGAGTCAGGGCGAGCCCGTCGTCGCCCTCAGCCTCCCGGCCCGCACGTGGTCGCGTGCCGGCTCCGCGTCGGCCTTCCCAAGGGCTCGTGGATGGAGAGATTGACCCGAAGCCATCCGGACCTCTCGGTCGAGGTGCGCGGCAGGATGGAGCTCGAGGACCGGCTCACCATGTTCGAGGTCCACCTTCGAGGGTCCCCGACCGTCAGCTGGGCCGAGGAGGTGCGACGCCTCGCCGGGGTCACCCACGTCGAGTCGCTCGGCACGGTGGACGGCACCGAGTCCCTTCGGGTCTTCTTCCGAGGACGGACGCTCGTCCGGGTCCTGCGACGCGTTAGGGTCGCGCATCAGTTTCCGTTCCCCGTCCAGAACGGCACCGCGTTGTGGACAGTGCTGGCCCCCCGCCGGAAGGTCCAGCTCCTGATCGAGGCTCTCGGCCGGGGTCGCTCCAGCGTCCAGGTCCGTTCGATCCGACGCGGTCCCACGGCGGGCGCGCCGTTCGAGCTGACGCCCCGACAGCGCGCCGTGCTCGACCGCGCCCTGGCCGA
>JASIDM010000082.1 GCA_030044695.1 Thermoplasmata archaeon | reverse complement strand
CGGGTGAACCGGAACTCCGTGGCGGGGGTGTCCCAGCCCGGGGGGAGGAACAGCTGGCGGTACCGCTCGCCGTACCGTTGCAGGCCCGTGTAGAGGACCCCCGCGCGCAGCCTCGCGCGGCGGGCTCCCTCGATGTCGACCCACCCGTCGCCGATGTGCACGGTCGCCTTCGGGCTCGCTCCGACGGCCTCGATGGCCCGCAGGAACAGCGCGGGGTCGGGCTTGGTCCACGGATGCTCGTCGCTGAAGACGAAGACGTCGATGTAGCGCTCGAGACCGAGCTTGCGGAGGGCCGGCCGAAGGGCGGCCCCGGGCTCGCCGACGGTGTTGGAGACCACGGCCGTCCTCCATCCCTGGCCGCGCAGCTGACCGATCACCTCCCCCGCCTCCGGCGCGTTCCGGAAGGGGGCCCGGGCCACGAGGTTCGCCAGACCAGCCAGGTACGCTTCGGGGTCCGGGCGCCGTCCGGTCCGACGGCCGGCCTCCACGATCTGCGCGGCCGGGGAGACGCTCCGCCCCTCCTGGGCGGCCGCGATCGCCTCGGCGTACACGGCCTCGAACGTCGGCCGGAGTCCGACGTTCGGGCCGGGTGAGGGGCTCTCGACGAGCGGCGACCGTTCCAGGACCTCGACGGCGAGGTCGACCTGCCGCCGCATGTACTCCTGCTCGGCTTCCGGTTCGAGGTAGACGAGCGTATGCCACAGGTCCAAGGAGAGGAGCCGGGGGTCCGGCCTTCCCGTCGGCGTCACGGCCCGTCCCCTCCGACGAACTCCAGTCGGTTGCCGAACGGGTCGTCGGCGTAGAACCGTCGACGCCCGGGGAGGAGCGCGTCGTCCTGGGGCCGCGCTCCCGCGCGCTCGAGGCGCGTTCGGAGCCCGTCGAGGTCCCCCACCTCGAAGGCGGGGTGGGCCTTCCGGGCGGGCCGAAACTCCTGCTCGACGCCCAGGTGCAGCTCGGCGCCGAGGAGCTTCAGCCACAGCCCCCCTCGGGCGGCGAGCGTCGGGGGCTTGGGAAGCTCTTCCAGGCCGAGGACCCCGACATAGAACTCCCGCGCTCGCGCCTCCGAGCCGGGAGGGATCGCCAGCTGGACGTGGTGGAGCCGGTAGCCCATGGCGGCCCACGCCGCGGCACGGGCAAAACGGTGACCCCGGGGCGGCGTCGACCAGATGAAGCCGCCCGACCTGCGCGGCCGATGGAGACCGACCGGCCCCGACTCTTGGTCGTCGTGAACGAGCGGCCGGGCATGCGGGGGACGATCGCCCGCGCCCTGCCGTCGGTGCCGTTCGCCTTCGTCGCCGACACCCCTTCCCCCGATCCGTCCGGGGTCGAGGCGGTCCTGCTCGGCTCGATCTCTCGGGACGCGGGGCGGTGGGAGCCGGCCCGCTCCCCCGGCCTACGGTTCGTCCAGCGGATCTTCGCGGGCGTCGACGACGTACCGTTCGACCGGCTCGACGGCTCGGTCCAGGTCGCCGGGAATGTCGGGGGCTACGCCCCGTTCGTCGCGGAGCATGCCCTCGCCCTGGCGCTCGGGGCCGGCCGAGGGCTAAAGGAAGGGATCGCGGCCGTCGCCGCGGGCAAGTCCCGCCCGGCCCCCGAGCTGCGGAGCCTCTACCGCGAGACCGTGGTGATCCTGGGGTACGGCGCCATCGGCACGGCCCTGGCGGATCGCCTGCGGCCGTTCGAGGTCCGGCTCGTCGGCGTGAACCGGAGCGGCGCGCCGGCCCCGGGCGTCAGCACGATGTACCCCGCGGAGCGCCTCCGGGAGGCGGTCGCGCCCGGGGGGTTCGTCGTTGACGCCCGGCCGCTGACGACGCGGACCCGGGGCAGCCTGGGGGCGGCGGAGCTCGCCGCGATGCGGGAGGACGCCGTGTTCGTCAACGTGGGCCGGGGCCCGACGGTCGACGAGGAGGCGCTGTACCGGCACCTGCTCGCGCACCCGAGGTTCCGCGCCGCCCTGGACGTCTGGTGGGACGAGGACATCGGGCTCGGCCGGCTGGAGAACCGATTCCCGTTCGCGGAGCTCCCGAACGTCATCGGCACCCCGCACTGGGCCGGGCTCGCCCCCGCCGTGAGCGAGTACGCCCTGTCCAAGGCGCTCGAGAACCTCGCCCTGTTCTTCCGGGACGAGCCGCCCCGTCACGTCGTCGATCGATCGGAGTATGCCGCGCCGCCCGTCGCGCGCTAGCGGATCCGCTCGAGGGCGAACGAGCCGACGACGAGGTTGCGGCTGGTCGCGCGGACCTCGACCCACTCCCTCGTGGCGACGTCGCCGTAGCCCTTGACGGAGAGGAACGTGCGGTCCCGCTCCTGGCGGAAGATGATGGCGCCGTCCATCCGGCCCAGGAGGGCCTCGACCTGGGCCTCGCTCAGGGCACCGGCCTCGAGGGCGTACATCGCGAGCGCGCTGCGCGGCTTCAGGATCCCGACGACGTTCTGCAGGAACGACAGGCTCGCCCGCTCGTCGGCGTGGGTGAGCGCCGCGGAGAGCCCGAGGAAGCCGACGCGGAACACCCCGCCCTTCGCCGACGCCTCGGTCTCCTTCGACGCCGCCACCAGGGCGGTGAGGATCCCGGCGTGGTCGTCCGAGCTCTTGGCGATCCGGCGGCCCGGGCCCGAGGTCCCGCCCGCCCCCGACGCGTCGATCCAGTTGACCATCCCCATCTGCTCGTACTCGCGGAACTGCGGGAGCACGACCCCCAGGCTCTCCGAGATCTCCGACGACGTCCGGGAGGCCGTGACGAGCAGGACGGGCTCCGAGCGCTTGAGCCCCTCGGCCAGGAACGCGTAGAGCAGGATCTCCTTGCCGACGAACGCCGGGCCGACCAGGGCGGTGTGGCTCTTCGGGGGGAGCCCGCCGAGGAGGAGGTCGTCCAGCCGCGG
>JASIDM010000081.1 GCA_030044695.1 Thermoplasmata archaeon | reverse complement strand
GCTTGTTGTCCAGGACGGAGTCGTCGGCCCCGAAGTACCCCAGGACCATCCGCGCGGTCGGCCGGGCCTCCCCCGGGGCCATCTTCCCCCGGGCGACGAGCGTCCGCTCCAGGGCCAGGGTCAGCTCGGCCTCGGTGATCGACGCCATCGTCGGCGGAGGCGCTGGGGACCCAAAACGTTCACGCCGGAGCCGGCGGCGACGGGCGTTAAGAGGGGAACGGGGTCGGCACGGCCGTGACGGCCGCGCCGGAGTTCGAGCTCGGCGAGCCGCAGCTCGCAGTCGCCCGACGTGCCCAGGACCGGGGGCTGTGCGACGAGTGCCTCGGCCGGCTGCTGGGCCGCTGGGGGCATGGCCTCTCCAACCCGGAACGGGCCGCCAGGATGCGCGAGGCGCTCGGCGCGCCGGCGGCCCCGGCCGGGCCCACCTGCCCGGTCTGCGGCGGCACGTTCGCCCGGCTCGGCGTCTGGACCGAGCGCGCCGTCCGGGCCGCCGAGGAGCTGGAGTGGCACCGGTTCACCTGCGGCTCGCGCTGGGACCCGGAGCGGCTGGCCGTGGAGGAGGCGCTCTGGGCGGAGCTCGGGAGCGCCTGGGGGGAGAGCGCCCGGGCCGCGTTCAACCGCGAGCTCGGTAAGCGGGTCGCGGCGGCGACCGGGGCCGAGGGGGGGCCGAGCCGGCCCGACGTCGTCCTCCTCGCGGACCTGCCGATCGGCCGGGTGGAGGTCACCATCTCCCCGTTGTACCTGCGGGGCCGCTACCGCAAGCTCGACCGCACGATCCCCCAGACCCGCTGGCCGTGCCGCCGGTGCTCGGGCCGGGGGTGCGTCCACTGCGGCGGCTCCGGGCGGACCTATCCGACGAGCGTGGAGGAGCTCGTCGCGGCGCCGTTCGTCGCCGCCTCCCGCGCGGAGGGGACCCGGTTCCACGGCATGGGCCGGGAGGACATCGACGCCCGCATGCTCGGCCGGGGCCGACCGTTCGTGCTGGAGCTCCTGCGGCCCCGGGTCCGGACCCTCGACCTCGACGCCCTCGCCCGCGAGCTCGGCCCGGCCGCGCAGGGACGGGTGGAGGTCTCGGACGTCGGGCCGGCGGAGGCCGACGACGTCGTCCGGCTCAAGGAGGCGGCACCGGAGAAGAGCTACCGGGTGGGCGTCGCCGGCGACGTGGCGCTCGGAAAGGTTAAGGACGCCCTCTCGCTGGCCGTCGGCCGCACGATCGCCCAGCGCACGCCGGCCCGGGTCGCGCATCGGCGGTCCGACCGCGTTCGCGCGCGCCGGATCGTCGCCGCACGGCTGGTCGACGGGGCCGAGGGGCGGTTCACGGTCGAGCTCAGGACCGAGGCCGGAACGTACGTCAAGGAGTGGGTCGAGGGGGATGGAGGGCGCACCGAGCCGAACCTCGCCGCCCTCGTCGGCGCCCCGCTCCGCGTCGAGTTCCTGGACGTCCTCGAGGTCCACGACGCGGAGGGGACGTAGATGGTGAAGAGCTCGAAGGGGTTCCGCTCCCGATCGCGGGGGACGTTCACCAAGGAGGTCCGCGAGCGCGGGCTGCCACCGGTGAGCCGCTACTTCCGCGAGTTCGAGGTCGGGGCGAAGGTGATCGTCCGCCTCGAGCCGTCCAGCCCTCGCGGCCAACCCCATCCCCGCTACCAGGGCCGGACCTGCACCGTGCTCGGCAAGGTCGGCCGGGCCTACCGGCTCGGGTTCGTCGACGGCGGCAAGCGCAAGGAACTGATCAGCCTCCCGATCCACCTCGCCCCCGCCGGGAGGGCCGATGGCTGAGCCGGTGCCGCTCGCCCGGGTGAAGCAGCTCCTGAGCGACGAGGCGACCCGCCGGACCCTGCCGCGGGAGGCCGCGCTCGCCCTGCAGCACGCCGAGACGTTCGCCCGCCTGGAGGCCGGCGACGCCGAGAAGCTCGTCGCCGAGCTGAAGGGCCTGCCGTTCGTCGACGCGGCGCTCGCGACCAAGCTCGCCGACACGCTGCCGCAGTTCCCGGAGGAGGTCCGTCTGCTGTTCTCCAAGGAGCGGGTGGTGCTCGACGAGGAACAGATCGCCCGTCTGCTCGAGCTGACGGCCCAGCACCGATGAACCGGGAGAGGCCGTGGAGCAGTACGCGCGCATCTTGGATGTCCTGCCGAACGGCCGGCAGACCGAGCACGGCTTCCACCGCGAGCCGCTCGCCCTGGCCGTCGGCGACGACGAGCTGAAGCTGTTCGAGCTGGTGCCCCGGGCGGGCGCCGCGCTGGCCGCCGGTCAGCGGATCTCGCTCCTTTCCGAGCCGGCGACCGCCTCCCCGATCGACCACGTGCGCCGACGGCTCGGCTACGAGGAGCTGACCGTCGCGGCCCGGGCCGAGCTCCCCGGGGCGCTGGAAGCGATCGTCCGCGAGAACAGCCCGCGCTACCTCCGCTTCTTCAACGAGGCACCGGCCGTCTCCCGGCGGTTCCACCTGCTCGAGCTGCTCCCCGGCATCGGCAAGAAGACGATGCAGCAGATCGTCGACGAGCGGCGCCGCGCCCCGTTCGCGAGCTTCGCGGAGCTCGAGGCGCGGGTCGGGCTCAAGGGGCCCGAGCGGCTCGTCGTCGCCCGCATCGAGCAGGAGCTGAGCGGTGTCGACGACAAGTACCGCCTCTTCGTCGCGCGATAGGCGGCCCCCTGCCGGGCCGACGGTCCCGGAGCGACCGGCGGCCGTCGACGAGACGCTCCGACGGCTCGGGGTGCGTCCCCGGCGGTCGCTGGGCCAGTCGTTCCTCGTCGACCGGTTCGTCGCCGACGCCCTCGCCGCGCTGGCGGAACCCGGGAGCGGCCGGCCGGTGGTGGAGATCGGCGGCGGCCTCGGGATCGTCACCCGGGCGCTCCTCGATCGGGGCGTCGCCGACCTCACGGTGCTGGAGCGGGACCCGCGGCTGGCCCGCCACCTTCGCTCGACGTTCGGCGAGGCGGTCGACGTCGTGGAGCAGGACGCTCGGGAGTACCGGGTCCCGGACGGGGCCACCGTGGTCGGGAGCCTGCCGTACTCGGCGGCGACCGCGATCGTGCTCGGCCTCCTGCCCCGGCGCCTCCCCAGGATCGCCGTGCTCCTGCAGAAGGAGGTCGCCGACCGCCTCGCGGCCGGGCCCGGGGGCCGGGCGTACGGGCGCCCGTCGATCCTGGCCCGGTTATACGGCGAGCCGGAGCTCCTGCGGGAGGTCGGCCCGGAGGCGTTCTACCCGCGGCCGGAGGTCACGAGCCGGCTGTGGGCGCACACGGCGGGCCCCGGACCGCTCCCCGTCACCTCCGTCCCACGGTTGGAGGAGCTCGTCCGGCGTCTCTTCTCCTCCCGACGCAAGCAGCTCGGCAACCTCCTTCCCGCCCTCGTGGGTGGGAGCTCCGCGGCCGAGCGGCTCGCCGCCGAGGCCGACTGGCCGAAGGGGTGGTCCCGGCTCCGGCCCGAGCAGCTGGCCCCGGAGGCGTTCTTCCGGGCCTCCGACCGCTGGACGTGGCGCGCCGGTCCTCCCAGGACCGACTCGGACCCGACCGCCGGGCCGGGACCACGGCCCTAGCGGCCGGCCGTCGGCGCTCCGCCTGTCAGGGTTAGCGAGGGCGCGAGAGGATTATACGGGCTGACGTATTCCGCGCTCGTCGACCCTAGGCACAGCCCGGGGGGAACGGCGGATCGGTCCGGAGCGCACGCGATGGAACCGGAGGCCCCTGCCCCGCAGACTCCCTCGCCGGCCCGGCCGGCGAGGCCCGAGCCGCCCGCGCCGCTCGATCAGCGGTTCCGCAAGTTCGGCGACCGAGCGGGGCAGTTCGTCCGGTCGATCGAGACGCTCACGACGTTCGGCGACGACCTCAGCTCCCTCCAGGCGCAGCCGAACCTTCGGATCGCCCGCCTGGCGTTCGGCAAGTGGTCGGTCGAGATCCTCGACGTGCTCCATCCCCGGCGTCGGGCCAGCTTCGGCGAGCTCCGGCGTCTCCTGGACGGGATCTCCTCCCGCGTCCTCTCGGCGAAGCTGAAGCTCCTCGAGGAGAACGGTCTCGTCGAGCGGACGATCGTCCCCTCGCGACCCCCACGGCCCGAGTACGCCCTGACGGACCGGGGTCAGGAGGTCACGCGCGTCGGGGAGCAGGTCCTCAAGTTCCTCCGCGAGCGGTCCGCCCG
>JASIDM010000080.1 GCA_030044695.1 Thermoplasmata archaeon | reverse complement strand
CCTCGACGACATCGCCCGCGTGGACGCCTACGCGCAGGAGGAGCTGGTCCTCCGGTCCGACCGAGGCGTTCCGGCGGACGAAGGCGCGCTGGATCTCCACGGCGCACCGGACCGACTCGACCGCGCTCGCGAACTCCACGAGGAAGCCGTCCCCGAGGGTCTTCACCTCACGGCCGCCGAACGCGGCGAGGATCGGGCGCACTAGCGCCTGGTGCTCGCGGCGGAGGCGGAGCGCCGCCTCCTCGTCCGTCTGCCCGAGCCTCGTGAAGCCGACCAGGTCGGTGAACATGATCGCCGCGAGACGTCGCGTCGGAGGCACGGGCCCGAGACGGCGCCCCGGGGGTTAAGGGCAGGGGTAGGACCCTGCCGACCGGAACACGAGGGCACCCCGGTCGACCCCCCGCGGGCTCGTGGAGGGGCGGTCCTGGTAACTTAAGGTAACTGCCCTCGAGGATCCGAAAGCGGGGGTCCCCGGCCCCGAAGACGGGACCTCGGTACCCGTACTCCGCCTTGTGGTACCCAACGGGCCGAGCCCGCTACCGGTCGGCGTGGGACGGTTGGAACACCTCGACCCTAAGAGCCCCGCTCGACCATTCCTCCGACGATGCGCGCTCCTGCTCCGCGCCAGGACAACGTCGCCACGTGGACGCCGAGACCCGACCCCGACGGACGCTACTCCAGCGGGATCGCCGACTTCGATCGATTGCTCGGCGGGGGCTTCGAACGGGGCAGCGTGGTGCTCGTCACCTGGGACGAGACCGTCGGTACGGAGGACCTCGACCTGCTCCTGTTCCCGACGATCCTCAACATGCTGTACCACTCTCGCGGGATGATCGCCGTCCTGCCCTCGAGGGATTCGCCGCATCGGTTCCGGGGCAGGCTGACGCGCTTCGTGACGCGCCGCCGCTTCGACAGCCGGGTCCGCGTGGTCGACTACGCGGGCGAGGACGAGGGCCACGCCTACGTCGTGAGCATCCCCCACCGCGCCATGAACGACGATCCGCGCGCCGACACGGAGAAGGCGAGGAAGGCCGCCGCGGCGAAGATGGAGGGTGCCGAGAAGGCGGCGGCCGGCAACCGTCGGAACTCGTTCCTCGAGCTCTACTCGTTGGACGTGATGGAGACGCTGATGGGTCCGGAGCAGGCGGCGCGGATGTTCTTCCACGGGGCGAAGCGCGCTCGCCACGTGGGCAACCTCCTGATCGCCCTGATGGCCCCCAGTCTCGGGAGCGCCGTGGCGGCCCGTCGGCTCGCCGACGAGGAGTTCGAGCTGCACCATGACGACGTCGGTCTGGTGATCCGTGGGATCCGCCCGGCGTTCCCCGGTCACGTGGTCACGCGCGACGGCGCCGAGGCGGCCCCCCGGGTAGCGTTCGTCCCCCGGCCGAGGTGAACGCCCCCGTCCTTCCGACGCGACCGGGGCACGCTCACGTCGTCCGCGCCGCGGGAGCGGGACGGTCGGAGTTCCGGGTCCGAGCTCCGGGCCGCCGCACGACCCGCTCCGTCGACGCGGTACCGCAGGTTCGGGGGGGCCTAGGGCCGGGTGAAGACGAGGCGACGACCTCCGCCGGTCCTCCCCCAGTTCTGCTCCACGCTGGACATCGGCTGCGGCTCGGTATCGACGCGGAACCGCACCCGGGCGAGGGCGTCCAGGAACTCGCGCGTACCGGCGACGATGTCGTCGTCGGAGGTGGAGCCGATGCCGCTACCGAGGATCTCCACGCCGGAGCTCCGAAGCAGCGCGGAGGGGAGCGAGACCTCTGCTCCTCCCAGCGAGCCGATCGACACGTACCGGACCCTCGAGCTCCCGCGGGGCGCCTGGGGTCCGCCGAGCCCGGCGAGGATCGCCTCGGCCGATGGCCCCCAAAGGTAGTCGAGCACGACGCCGATCGTCGTGTCGCGCGCGAGCTGTCGCACCGAGTCCCGGATCTTGTCTCGCGAACCGCTGAGGTCCAGCACCCGATCCGCTCCGACGGAGGCGAGCTTCTCCGGGTCCCGTCCCGTGGCGCAGACCGATCGCGCCCCGAGGTGCCGGGCGACCTGCACGGCCATCTGGCCCGCCGATCCCGTCGCCCCGTTCACGAGCACGGACTCTCCCGGCCGGATCGGCGCGAGGCGCGTGAGCGGGATCCAGCACGACACCCCGGGGATCGCCGCGGCGGCCGCCATGACGTCCGGGACGCCGTCGGGAACCGGGAGGAAGTGCCCCGCCGGCACCGGAGCCTGCTCGGCCAGGGCGCCGTACGGGGGCCGTGGGGCTCGGAAGTACACGCGTCGCCCGTCCGGGGTGCGCCCCACCCCGTCGACCCCCGCGACGAACGGGAGATCGGAGCCTGCGCTGTAGTGGGCCCCCGCGGCGCGGGTGAGGACGAGGGGGTTCACGGCAGCCGCCGACACCGAGACGATCAGTTCCCCCGGCTCCGGGCTGGGGGTCGGGAACTCTTGCCAGGACGGCGGAGACCCGAACTGGCGAATCACGGCCGCCTTCATCCTCAGATCCTGCCGGTCGCACCCGGTCCGGACGGATTAGCCTCCCGTACGCCGAAGGGGCCGATCGTGGAGGGACCTGACGCCGAACCGGGAGGGCGCCGCGGCCGATCTGTCGGTCCCTCCCCCGTCAACGTTCGGCGCCCGGGCCTGCCGGTGTCGTGACCGCCTCCTCGGCGTCCCCAGTCGGGAGACGCGCCCTCGCCGAGCGTCTCGGATCCCGCGCCTCAGATCCGGCTCCGCCGCTCGCGGGCATTCTCCGCCGCCCGCGAGGCTAAGGGGCGCGGGACGGTAGGGACCCACGCATGGTCGCGACCATCGAAGGACTCGAGGCGGTAACGGTGCACGTTCGAGAGATCCGCCGGGCGCGGAAGTTCTACGGCGAGGTCCTGGGGCTCAAGGAGCTCCAGTTCGATGGGTCGGTCGGCCGGGCCGTCTTCGCGATCCCCGGCGCGACCGCGACCCTCAGGATGCACGTCTACGACCCGGCAGAGGGGGGACGGGAGCCGGGAACGGTCTCGGGGGTCGTCTTCTCCCACCACGATCCCGCCTCCGCCTGCGCGGAGATCG
>JASIDM010000079.1 GCA_030044695.1 Thermoplasmata archaeon | reverse complement strand
GGCCAGACGGGCCTCGCGCTCGGAGGCGATCCGGGCGAGGTCGGCGGCCCGCTGCTCGCCCGCGGCCTTCAGCTCGGCCTCGCCCCGGGAGCGGATCTCGTCGACCAGGCTCTCGAGGGACATCGAGGGGTCCCGCCCGCCTAGATGATCCCGAGCAATAGGATGATGCCGAGCACGAAGCCGATGATCCAGAGCGTCTCGGGGATCACGAAGAAGAACAGCACCTGGCCGAACTTCTCGGGCTTCTCGGCGATGATCCCCATGCCGGCCGCCCCGATCCCGGACTGGGCCATCCCGGTGCCGATGAGTCCGCCCGCGATGGCGATCCCGGCGGCGAGCACGGCGTAGTCGCTGACCATCTTGGAAACCCGCGCGGGCCGAGCAGGGTCGTGTATATAACGCACCCACGACCGCGTCCGCCGAGGAACGCCGGACGCGAGCCCCGGGCCGCCGGTCCGAGGCGGGAGGCCTCCGTCGCGGAGGGTCCCGGGGCTCCTCCGCGAACGCCCCTACCGCCGACGCTCCGGCGGGCAGACCCGCCGACTCAGGTGATCGACGAGAGGTCGGTCGAGACGGCGTTCAGCGTGGCGGTCGACCAGCCGTAGTAGCTGGAGCCGCCGTAGGTCACGATCGTCGACGTCGTCCAGCCGAGGTCCTTGGCGATGTACGCCATGATCCACCACGCCTGGTCCTGGACGGCGGTCCAGGCCGCGCCGGACTCGCCGGAGACCTGGCTCCAGACCGTCGACGGGCCGGAGGTGCCGTCGGCGGCGTAGTTCCACGACGCGAGGCTCTGCGGATCGACGAGCGTGCCGACGTGCAGCACCTGCCCGTTGATCACCAGGAACGGGATCCCCGAGGAGTACGACGTGACGTAGGCCGACTGGTAGCAGCTCGACGTCCCCGGCAGGGTCCCCTCGACGCCCGAGGTGTCCTCGGCGACCTGGAACGCGATCGCCGGCCCGTGGCCGTTCCTCGCCCCCAGGAACGCTCCGGCGAGGACCGCCTCCGGCGTCCCGGGATAGACGTCGGAGAGGCTCGAGTGGGAGTAGACGATGCCGCCGACGCTGGCGAACTCGGAGATCGCCTTGTAGATCGCCCAACTGCTCGCCGAACAGTACGGGCACCAGGTCGCCCCGTAGAAGAAGACGACCGGCGCGCCGCCGGCCTGCCAGGCGGCGACCGGCACCGAGGACCACCCCGGTCCGCCGTAGCTCGCGAGGCTCGTCGACGGCGGCAGGTACGGACAGCCGAAGACCAGCGCCCCGGCGAGGCCGATCCCGCCCGCCACGACCAGGCCGACGACCACGCCCCCGATCACCGTCCGACGGTAGACCGCCGACCACCGGGGGCCGGTGCGTCGCAGGAGGGCGTAGAGGAGGAGCAGGGCGACGCCGGCGAAGGCGAGGGCGAGGTACGGGACCGCCGGCACGAGGAGGCCGACCGGCGAGGGGGCCGCGAAGGCGAGGCCGAGCCACAGGCCGACCAGGGGGACGGTGAGGTAGCCGACCCGCGCGACCGTCCACTTCCGCTCCTGGCGCTCCCGCTCGACCCGCTTGGAGATCGGCGCCGCCGAGGCCGGCGCGGCGTGACGGCGCGTCCGGTGGTAGAGGGCCCGAAGGGCCCGACCGGGGCTCCCCGCCGAGGCGTCCGGATGGAAGTCGACCTTCGGGTCGGTGGCGATCTCCGCCCAGTCCCGCCCCTCGGCGCGGAGCTGCTGCACCCGGTCCCAGTCGACCATCGCGCGACGATTCGCGCGCCCCTTTTCCCCTTTGGCCTCGGTGCCGGCGTCGGAACGGAACGCCGCTCCTCGGCCGTCCGGCGTCTTTTAACCCCGTCCGGGTGACCGGCGGGGATGCGGCTCACCTTCCTCGGGACCGCAGGCTCCTGGCCGACGAAGGAGCGGTCCGCCAGCGCCGTGGCCCTCGACCTGGACGGGGAGCTGATCCTCCTCGACTGCGGGGAGGGGACGCAACGCCAGTTGTTCCAGTCGAGCGCTTCGTTCATGCGGGTGCGGCGGATCTTCCTCACGCACTTTCACGGCGACCACTTCCTCGGCCTGCCCGGCCTGATCCAGAGCATGTGCCTCAACCACCGGGAGGCCCCTCTCGACATCTACGGGCCGCCGGACGCCGAGGAGATGGTCGGCCGGGCGCTCGGGCTCGGCTACTTCACGCTCCGCTTCCCCGTGCAGGTCCATCCGCTGGCCGCCGGGGCGACGGTGGAGCTGGACGGCTATCGGGTGCGGACCGCCGAGGCGCGCCATCCCGTACCGGCCCTCGCCTACCGGGTCGAGGAGGACGCCAAGCGCGGGCGGTTCGACGCCGTGCGCGCCCGGGAGCTCGGCATCCAGGGCCCGGATTTCGCGCGGCTGGAGGCCGGCGAGGCGGTCCAGGTCGGCGGGCGCCTCGTCCGGCCGGACGAGCTCCTGGGGGCCCCCCGCCCCGGGCGCTCCGTCGTGTACTCGGGCGACAGCGCCCCGTCGGAGACGGTGACCCGTCTCGCCGAACGGGCCACCGTGCTCATCCACGAGGCGACCGCGGCACGGGACCTCGAGAAGGAGGCGAACGAATGGGGCCACTCGTCGGCCCGCCAAGCGGCCGCCTGCGCCCGGGAGGCCGGGGTCGGAGCCCTGTTCCTCACCCACTTCTCGGCGCGCTACAAGGAGCTCGGCCCGCTCGAGGAGGAGGCCCGGGTCGTCTTCGCCGGGACGACGGCCGCGCGCGATCTCCTCGACCACCTGATCCGCCAGCCCTGAGATGATCCGGGCCGACGTCGTCGTCCGGGACCTCGCCGAGGTCGCGACGCTCGCCCGGGGCTCCGTGCCGAGGGTCGGCGAGGCGATGGCCGATCTCGCGATCGTGGACCGAGGAGCGGTCGCCATCGACCGGGGCCGGATCGTCTGGGTGGGCCCGGAGCGGCGGCTCCGCCGCGACGTCCGCCTCCGTGCCG
>JASIDM010000078.1 GCA_030044695.1 Thermoplasmata archaeon | reverse complement strand
GACATGTGGTCGCACGCCGAGAGCCTCGCGCATCGTGCCCTCGCCCTCACCGACCACATCGCCCTCGAGGACCCGACGCCCCTCCTGGACCGGCTGCACCAGGAGGCCCGGGCGTGGGACGGGGAGGGGTTCGTCCCGATCGTCGGGGTCGAGCTGACGCAGGTCCCTCCGCGCCGGATCGCCGACGCCGCGAAGGGCGCCCGCCGCGCCGGGGCGCAGATCGTGATCGTTCACGGCGAAACGCTCGCCGAGCTCGTTCCGGCCGGCACGAACCGGGCGGCGATCGACTCCGGCGAGGTCGATGTCCTCGCCCACCCCGGCCTGCTCGACCCCCACGACGCGGAGCTGGCCCGGGCCCACGGGGTGGCCCTGGAGATCTCCGGGCGCTCGGGGCACTCCCTGGGCAACGGCCGGGTCGTCCGGGCCGCCCTGGAGGCGGGTGCCGAGCTCGTCGTCGACTCGGACGCCCACCACCCCCGCGAGCTGATCCCGCTGGAGCGGGCCCGGCGCATCGCGCAGGGGGCCGGTGTACCGGAGGCCCGGCTCGAGCGGGTCCTCGTGGCCGGCCCCTCCGAGTTGGCCCGTCGCCTGGTCGGCCGCTGACGGCCCGCGGCGACGCGGGCTCGACCGTGTCCGGGGGCGTGCTCACGCCCCGGCCGGCCCGACGTCGACCGAGAAGTCACGGCCCTCCCAGGCCCCTCGGTCCATCCAGTAGAAGGTGAAGCGGACGGCCGAGGTCGCCCGGTCCGCGAGCGGGAGATCGACGTGGTCGACCCCGATGCGGGTCGGCTGGGAGGCGGACTCCTCGGCGGTCCGCCAGTCGTCCGAGGTCCACCGGAGCCGGAACGGCTCGGGGGCGATCACCCGGAGCACCGTGCCCGCCTCGATCCGAGGGGTCGGGTGGTTCGGCTTCCAGACCTCGACGCGACGCCGATGCCGGCGCGCCCCGGCGTACCGGTGCGCCAGCTCGGGCATCCGCTCGAACGGCACCCCGTCCTCGACGCTGCGCAGGAGCGTCAGGTACTCGCCGTGGGCCCAAGCGAGCGGCACGGCCGAGCCGGTGGTACGACCGAGGTGGAGGTGGGCGGCGGGCCGGTCCGGCTCGTCCCACACCTGTTCGGGGAAGAACCCGGCGTCCGTGGCGAACCGCTCCAGGGCGGCGAGGAACGGGCGCGCATCCCGGCCGGCGGCCAGCTCGTAGTGACCGCGCTCGCCGGTCAGGACCGGCCAGGCGCGGCCCTGGCCCCAGCCCGCGAACGGCCCCCCGTCCTCCCGCTGGCCGTAGCCGTCGTGGTTGTACCGCCGCCAGCACGGCCCGAACGGCGTCTCGACCCGGAGCTCGCGGTCGACCACCCGCAGGGAGTCGACGAGCAGGGGATCGTCGGCCCGCCGTACGCCGTAGCGGACGAGCTCGAGGAAGCCGGCGTCGACGATCTCCTTGGCGAGGAACGTCGCCGGCTGGTCCGGAGGCTGGTTGGGGAGCCGCACCGAGCCGTCGTTGACGGCCCCCGTCGGGGGCGGGTCGTCCGGGCCGGCGGGGCGGATGCGGACGTAGTGGCGGGGGACCTCCGGATCGAGGGTCCCGGCGGTGGTGACCGTCCACCCGTCGACGTGCGCCTCGAGGAAGTCGGCGTACTCGATCAGGAACTGGGCCGTTCCCGCGTCGCCGCGGAGCCGGGCGAACTCCGCGGCGGCGAACAGCGCCGCGATCTGGACCGCCAGCGTCGAGGGCGAGTAGCCGCCGACCTCCTCCCAGCGGTCCTGCTCGGTCACCGGTCCCCGACGGACCAGGAAGCCGGCCGCGGCGAGGACCATCGGGTACGGATCGAACGCCTCGAGGGCCTTCGCCCGAAGGAGGCGCCACGCCAGCAGGATCGGGTGGCTGACCTCGTCGAGCTGCAGGCCGGTCCAGTAGGCGTCGCCGGGCAGCCAGAAGTTCTGCGGGAACCCGCCGTCCGGTTGCTGGCGGGTCGCCAGGTAGACGAGGGCGCGCAGGGCGGCCTCGTGGTTGCCGGCGGCCAGGAGGCCGGACGCGATGTGGACGAGGTCCCGGGTCCAGACGAGGTGGTAGCCTCCCCGTTCCTCGTCCCCGCGCGCGTTGCCCCAGGGGATCGACAGCGAGGCGATGAACGCCCCCGGGAAGCTCTTGTCCTCGTGCCCGAGCAGGATGCTGTAGCTGCCGTGGTAGCTCCGGCCGCCGTCCGGGGCGTGGCGCTCGAGCGGGCGCAGGTGCTGGCAGGCCCGCTCCCACTGCTCGAGGAAGCGGGCCCGGGCGTGGTCGTACGGCGTCGTCAGGGCCTGGAACAGGGCCGTGGTCGCGTGGGGGAGCCCGCGGCCCAGGGCCAGCGCGAGCGTGAACTCGCGGGTGCCGTCCAGCTCGAGCTCCCCCGTGAGGGCGACGTTGCCGTCGGTCGCGGAGTCGAACTCCCAGTCCAGGGTGAGGTTCTCGGAGAGGTCGGTCCACCCGTCGCTCTGGCCGACGAAGCCGCAGGAGAGCCGTCGGAACGGCACCGAGGCGCCCAGCGCGAGGGCGGTGCCGCCCTTCGTCGCGGCGAGGAGGCGCCGGCCCGAGAGCTCGACGACCCGGGCCGTGTTCCCCGCGCCCCCGCCCTCCAGGTGCGGGGCGCAGAGGGCGAAGAGGCGGAGCCTCGACCTCCACTCGGGGGCCGGCAGGAACCGGACCCGTTCGAGGAGGACGGGGAGGTGGGGCGAGGCGATCACCTCCTTGTCGATCTCGTACCGGCCGTCCGGGTCGCGGCTCCGGACGCGGAAGCCGAGGGCATGCTCGTCCAGGCGCTCGACCTTCGGCGTCAGGTGGCGGCGTTCCTCCTGGAAGAACGTCCGCTCGTCGGTCACGAGGAGCTGCAGGTCCCGGGTCTGCGGGTGGTCGATCGTCGGGAAGTAGACCTCCGTCGCGATCCCTCGCCAGAGCGTGAACCAGAGCCGGGTGTCCGCCGAATAGGCGGTCCCCACCCCGTCCTTGTCGCCGTGAGCCCATCTTGGCTCGAGGCCGGGGCGACCGAACGCCTCCCCCCGCCGCGGGCTCGCCTCGACCGGACCGCTCATGGAGAACGCTCGGCCCAGCCGGGTCCTCCCGATACCGTCTTCCGGTCCGATCCCCCGTGGTCGCGGACGGAGCGCCCCTCGGGCCCCGGCGGAGGAGACCCAGGGCGGGCCGGGCCGCGAGACTGGGGTACGGCCCCTTGGGGGGTTACTGGGTAACCGCGGGGGGGTGGGAAGGGGCTAAAAGGGTCAGGGATTCACCCGGGAGATGGTGTCGCGCCGAGCCGTCACGTGGGGTGCCATCGCGGTCCTCGCGCTGGCCGTCTCCTCGTTCGTCTACGCCGGCGTGGGGGCGTCCTGGTCCTCCTCGAGCGGTGGTCACGATCACGCGGGAACCACGTTCAACGTGACGTTCACGGAGTCCGGCCTCCCGGCCGGGACCAACTGGACGGTCGAGGTCTTCGGCCACGGTTGGGGCGGGTTCTTCGCGTCGGGCGGGTTCCAGCGGTCGGGCAACGCCTCGATCGTCTTCGCGCTGCCGAACGGGTCGTACGGGTACCGCGTAGGGTTCGTGCGCGGGTACGAGGTCGTGAGCGGCTCCCACGGGACGTTCCAGGTCAACAACAGCTCGCCCGCCGCGATCGCGGTCGACTTCGCCGTGCTCCCGACCTACACGGTCACTTTCACTGAAACCGGGCTCGCCGCGGGGACCAACTGGTCGGTGCAGGTCGTCGAGGTCCACGGCGCGGCGCACGGCCCCGGCTACGGGCCCCGGAGCCAGCGCGCGACCAGCTCAACCTCCTCGATCACGTTCGCGCTCCCGAACGGGACGTACCGGTACGAGGTCCGAGGCGTGCCGGGCTACGTCCTGCAGAACGGAACCGGCCACGGCCGGTTCAACGTCTCCGGTGCCCCGCCCGCCGCGATCGCGGTCGACTTCGCCGTCCCCGTGGACTACACGGTGACCTTCACCGAGTCCGGGCTTCCGAGCGCGACGAACTGGACCGTGCTCGTCGTCGGGGGTGGCGGGGCCGGCAAGCTGGCTTGGAACGGCGGGCGCGGGTTCGACCTCGCCTCGTCCAACACCACAACCATCACCGTCTCCCTCACCAACGGATCGTACCGGTTCTTCGTCGGGTTCGTGCACAACTACACGGCCAGCGCCAACGGCACCGGTGGGTTCGTCGTCGCGGGGGCGCCGGCGCCGTCGGTGAGCGTCACGTTCGTCGCGACCCCGAGCGGCTCGTGCGGCCACGACGGCGTCCTTCCCGTCCGCGGCGCGTAGCCGCGGCGCGTCGGCACGGGATCGGCCCGGGACCCCTGGGGCCCCTCGCACCGCCTCTAGGGCGGTTGGCAGCGACCCTCGCTCGGGGACGGGACCGCTAGCGCCGTTCCGTTCGTCCGCGTTCACGCGAGACAAGGTCGCCGCGCCGCGCGAACGTCTCGGGGCGCGGTGCCCTCGCGTTCAGCGGGCTCGGGGCTTCCGGAGCGCCAGTCCCCTCTCGATGTAGAGGACGGCCTGGGTCGACGCGGAGCGCCGATCCGCCTCCGCGGCCCGGCGAAGCGCGCGGAGGACCGCGGGCTCGAGGTACACGGCGAGCCCGACACGTCGCTGCGAGCGGGGCTTCCTGGGCCTGGCCATCAGGGGCGAATGGCGGTTCCACCTCGATATATCCTAGGTTACCGCGAGGTTAGTTGCTGGCCGGCGGAGGGAGGCCAACTTCGGCGGACGATCCCGACGGGGCGGGCCGGTTTCCCGCCTCGGACGGGCGCGACCTCGCCTGGGCCGTCGCGCACTACGGCTCCGGGATGCCCGCGTCTCCGTTCCGGCGCACGAACGTGAGGCCCCTGACCTTAGACCGCTGGTCGATCCGAAAGGGCCTCGGGTGGCGCACCGATGGGAGCTGCGAGCGTCGCGTAAGTTCGACGCGAGAGGCTGTTGGAGCGAACGCTTCAAGTCTCCTCGAGAGTCGGGTCGATCGCATGTCAGGAAACGGGCCGTGGGCCGGACGCCGCTCGAGGGTCTCCTTGGTGCTGATCGCGCTGATCGCCGGACTGCTTCTCGCGCCGACGTCTCTCGTGTTGGGCGCCTCCGCCCGGCCCGCCGCGAGCCCACCTTCGCCCGCCACCGAGATCCGTGGGCCGAGTCTCTCGTTGAGCACCCCTGCTCCTTCCGCGGCCGCCTCCAGCCCGACGAGCTCGCGAGGCGCCGCCGCCTCCAACGACCCGCTCGCGGCGCTGCGCGCCCTCGCCGATCGCCTTCCGGGCTACTCGACCCTGGCCCAGCTCCGGCAGTCCGCCGCCCGAAGCACGGTCGAGCCCGACCTCGACGGCGTCAGCTGGGGGGTCAGCAAGACCCTCGACCTGACGAACGGCACGCTCTCCTCCGGCAACGTCCTCACCTCGAACTGTCTCTATCCGCTGCAGTCGATCTACGTACCGAGCAGCAACGACGTGCTCACCAGCTGCTACGTCTCGGGCCAGAACGCGAGCCCTTCGCCGGGCGAGATCCTCGTCACCGGCGCGTCGAACGGGACGCTGTTCCGCGCCATCCCCACCCCCGAGGGGGCGACCGAGGAGGCGCTGATCACGCTCCACGGGACCGAGGACGTGGCGGTCTTGGACGCCCTCGCGGACAACGTGACGCTGATCAACGGCACGACGGACGCCGTCATCGGCAGCTTGCCCACGCTCCAGGGTCCCGAGGCGATCGCCGTGGACAACGCCACCGGCGAGATCTTCGTCGCGGACGAGCAACGCGACGCCGTCACCATCCTCAACGCCTCGTCGAGGACCGTGGTCGTGGCGAACATCTCGGTCGGCGCGCAACCGGACTCCCTGGCGTTCGACCCAGCGAACGGGCTCCTGTACGTCGCCGACTCGGCGTCCGCGGCGATCTCCGTGATCGACGTCCATCTGGAGAGCGTCACCGCCACGATCCCGGTAGGCGACGAACCTTCGTACCTGACGCTCGATGCGGCGGCGGGGGAACCGGCCGAGGTCGCCTTCGCCGCCGTCGGTGACGGGGAGGTCTCCTGGATCAACGCCTCGTCGAACGCGCTCGCGGGGAACGTCAGCGCCCCTGGCCCGACCGCGATCGCCGTGGACCCGTCGACCGGCGCCATCTACGTGACCAACGCTCCGATCGGCACCGTCGAGCGGATCGACCCGTACTCCGCCGCGGTATCGACCACGGTCCTCAGCTCCAGCACCCGGATCGTCTATCCGTACGGGGCTTCCGTCGACGTCGCCAGCGGCCAGCTCGTCGTGCAAACGGACGTCATTCCGGTGGCCGATGGGGTCGCCACGAATGAGTACCTCGCGTTCGCCTTCCAGGTCCCGCTCGCGGGGGGCGCCGCCGGTACCCCGACGGCGTCGAGCAACGGGATCTTCAACTATTTCCTCGGGTTCCCCTACCAGGCCGCGTACGTCCCGGCCGTGCCGGCGCTGTTCCTGCCGGGCTCGGCCTCCGAGTCCGTGGCGGAGTTCTCCCTCGACGCGGGAGAGGTGACGTCGACGGCTCGCGTCGGCACGATCCCCGCGGGCCTCGTGGCCGACCCGCAGTCCGGGGAACTGTACGCGCTCGACGGCTCGCCCGACGAGCTCGAGGTCGTCAACGGGACCACCGGGGCGATCGTCACCAACGTGACGATGAACGGCCTGCTCAACAGCTACGTCGCCGTCGATCCGTTCCAGGGCTCCGTGCTCGCCGGGGGAGGCGCCCTCGGCGGGGTCGTGGAGGTCGGGTCCGCCAACCACACGGTCTTCGGAGAGATCCCTGGACTGGAACCGACCGCGTCGGTCGCCGACGCGCAGAACGGTCAGATCTACGCGGCGTCGGAGGGGACGCTCGTCGCCCTCAACGGGGCGACGGGCAACACGATCCAGAGCTACCCCGTCGGGGTCAGCAGCGGAGCCCAGGCGCTGGCCCTCGACCCGAGCGCCCAGCTCCTCTTCGCGGCCTACGGCTCGGGGATCGACGTCCTCAACACGTCGATCGACGAGCTGGTGGGCTCGATCCCGCTCGCCGACGAGCCGGTCTCGCTCTCGTTCGATCCGATCAACGGGTACCTCTACGCCGTCGTCCCGTCCACGTCCCCCGGGGCGGACTCGACCGTGGCGATGATCCACGTCGCGACCGAGGCGATCTCGAACCTGACCATCGGACTGAACGCGTCGTCGAGCGTCTACGACGCGATCGACCACTTCATCTGGTTCACCAACACCGGTTCGGACTCGCTCTCGGTGATCGACGGGGCGAACACCCTCCTCGCCTCGGTGGCGGTACCCGGGAGCCCGGACGGGATCGGGTTCGACCCTGGGACCGGCGACGTCTTCGTCGGGGAGTCCAACCCGTCGCTGATCACGATCGTCAACGGCACGACCGAGGCCGTGGTCCAGAACGTCCCGGTCGGCCTCGGGCTGGCCGGCGCGGCGCTCGACCCCGTCGATGACGCACTGGTCACGATGAACGAGCTCTCCGGCTCGCTGTCGTTCTTCAACGCGAGCTCCCCGCTGTACCGGGTGACCTTCCAGGAGAGCGGGCTCAGCGGTACGCTGTGGCAGGTGTCGCTCGACGGTCAGGTGAACTCCTCCACGGGATCGTCGATCAGCTTCCTCGTGCCCAACGGGACGTTCTTTTACGACCTCGGCGCGAGCGGCGAGCAGGCCGATCCCGCCACGGGGAACCTGACCGTCGCCGGCGGAGCGGCGTCGGTCTCGGTGGTGTTCACTGCGGAGACGCGCTACGTCGTCACGTTCGTCGAATCCGGCCTGGCGGCGGGGACCGCCTGGAAGGTCTCCCTGGAGGGCGTGAACGCCTCCTCGACCGGCTCGAGCCTGTCGTTCTCCCTGCCCGAGGGCCTCTACTGGTACGACGATCTGAACGCCTCCGGCTACACACCGACCTCGCCGTCCGGCGAGGTGGTGGTCAACGGCACCGGTCCCCGAACGATCGATCTGACGTTCGTTGAGCTGTTCGCGGTGTCGCTGGTGGAGAGCGGTCTCCCGTTCGCGACGGAGTGGTCGGCCGCGGTCGAGAACAACGTCTCCTACCAGTACTCCTACAACTCCTCCTACTCCACGACGATCGGCTTCGACCTCCCGAACGGGACGTACGCGATCGACTACGTCTACGCCGAAGGCTACGCGGGGACGACCTCGGTCGAGAACTTCTCGGTGAACGGCACGTCGGTGATCGTCGGCGTGACCTTCCTCGAGGCGTTCGACGTGACGTTCACGGAGACGGGCCTTCCCTCGGGGGACCTCTGGGGCGTCGAGCTCGAGCCCGGGAACGAGAGCGCGGAGTCGGTGCTCACGACCGACCAGTTCCAGGTCGCCAACGGGACGTACACCTACACGGTCACCAGCGTGCCCGCGGGCTACCGCGCCCAGCCGAGCACCGGCAGCGTGACCGTGAACGGCGCGGCGGTGGGGATCTCGATCGCCTTCTCGCTGGCGCCGGGCGACTACCTCGCCACCTTCGTCGAGTCCGGGCTTCCCCAGGGCACTCCCTGGGTCGTCGACCTGTATCCGCTGCTCGGCGGCGAGTCCTACGTGTTCACCACCACGACCTCCGCGACGTTCGCCGTCACCAACGACTCCTACGAGTTCTACATCGAGGTGTTCGTCCCGGACTGGGTCGCCGACCCGGCGTCCGGCTCGTTCGTGATCAGCGGGTCCGGCGTCAGCGAGTCGATCACGTTCGTGCCCACGTACACGCTGACGTTCGCCGAGACCGGCCTACCGGCCGGCTCGGACTGGTCGATTACCGTCGGGGGTGTCCCGTACTTCCCCTCGGGCACGCCGTTCTCGGTCCAGGAGCCGAACGGCACCTACGCGTTCTCCGTCGCCGGCCCGACGGGCTACACCGCGACGCCGGCCAGCGGCAGCGTCACGGTCGACGGCTCGGCGACCACCGTCACCATCGCCTTCACCGTGGCCCCCGGCTACTATCCGGTGACGTTCGTCGCGGCGGACCTCCCCGGCGGGGCCGGCTGGTACGTGACCTTCAACGGCAACACGAGCTTCGCGACGACCGGCTCGATCGAGTTCCTCGCCCAGAACGGGACGTCGTACGGCTTCTCGGTCACGCCGCCGTCGCTCTACAACGCGCTACCCGCCTCCGGGCTCCTGGACGTCGCCGGAACGGCCGTGGTGGAGCCGATCGCGTTCGCGCCGGTCCCCGGGGCCTACAACGTCACCTTCACCGAGTCCGGTCTGCCGGCCGGGACCGACTGGATCGTCAGCATCGTCGGTGGCCCGAGCTACAACGCGACGGGCACGACGCTCGAGTTCCCGCTCACCAACGGCAGCTACAACTACACCGTGGGGAGCGTCAACACGAGTTGGGCCACGGTGGGCGGCGGGTTCCAGGTGCAAGGGGGCGGGGTGGGGATCTCGGTGCCGTTCATCGAGCTCACGTACGCCGTCGTCTTCTCGGAGAGCGGACTGCCCCCGCCGGACGAGTGGGAGGTCACCATCAACGGCCAGAATCTCTCCGCGGCGGCGCCCACGGACCTGACGGTCGACCTGCCGAACGGCTCGTATGCGTTCGACGTTCGCGGGGTCGTCGGGTACTCGGCGAACCCTTCCTCCGGGTCCGTCACCGTCACCGGCGCGGCCACCGGGGTGATGATCCGGTTCGCCCCCCTGCCGACCCAGAAAGTGACGTTCACTGAGTCCAACCTGCCGGTCGGCACGACCTGGTACGTCAACGTCACGGGCCAGCCGACGGTCCGGAGCACGACCTCGAGCCTCTCCCTCCCGCTGCCGAACGGGACGTACACGTACACCGTCGACTCGGCGGACAAGAGCTACGAGGCGTCGGGCGGGCGGTTCACGGTCGCCGGCGCGCCGCTCGGCGTCCCGGTGACGTTTGTGCGGCTCACCTACACGGTGACGATCTCGCAGGCGACCCTGCCCACGGGCACGACGTGGTACGTCAACGTCACCGGGGGCGGCTCGTTCTCCTCGACCACGGGGACGCTCAGCTTCCCCGAGTCGAACGGGACGTACGCCTACACCGTCGCCGACGCGCTCGCCCATTGGTACCCGGCGCACGAGCTCGGCTCGGTCGTCGTCTCGGGCGGCCCGGCCTCGGCGACCCTCGCCTTCCTGGAGGAGTTCGCCATCGTCGTGCAGCGGCCGAGCGGCACGCCCTCGGGGGCGAGCTGGTCGGTCTCGATCGAGCTGTCGAACGGGGTGTACACCACGGTGAGCGCGACGAACGGGACGATCACGTTCCTCGCACCGAACGGCCAGTACCCGTACTACGTCCTGGTCTCGGGCAAGGGCAGCTACAACTCGACCGGGAGCGTCACGGTCAACAGCGCGCCGACCACGGTGACCCCGGCCGCGGTCCCGAGCAGCTCCTCCCTGTCCCCGTACCTCCTCTACGGCGCGATCGCGGCGGCGGTGGTGGTCCTCGGGGGCCTCGCCGCGTACCTGCTGCGGCGGGGTCGGAAGCCGCCAACGTCCACGGGGCCCGGGGCTCCGCCGAGCGCGACCGGCAGCGGTCCGGGCGGCGGGAGCTCCCCGCCCGGGAACCCCTGACGGTCGGGGGCCACCCCGGCGGGCTCCGCGGCCGACGTCCCGGCCACCGGGACGGCGCGCGGGCCCGGCAGCGAAGGCGATAGACCGGCCGTCGCGGTGCGCTCAGCGCGGACGGGGCTTGCGGAGGCCCAGGCCGTGCTCGATGTAGAGCGCGGCCTGCGTCGACGCGGATCTCCGGTCGGCCTCGGCGGCGAGCCGCAGCGCGCGCAGGATGGCGGGCTCGATGTAGACGGCGAGCCCGACGCGGCGCTTGGACTTCTCCTTGCGGGGACGTGCCATCGGCCGTAGAGAGCCCGCCGGAGCAGATATACCCTACGTCAGACGATGCTAGGGCGTATCTCGCCGACGTGAAAAAAGGTGGGGCGGCGAGCCCCCCGGGGGGCCGGCGCCTCAGCGGGGCGGGCGGCTGGCCCCGAGTCCCTCGGCGCCGACCCGACCGGAGCGATGGGTCGCCTGGAGGAGGAGGGACTTGCCTTCCCGGGTGATGAGGAACCGCTGGTGCACCATCCGCCCCCGCGTCCAGGCGTACCTCGGCTCGGTCAACTCGCGCGCGAACCCGTTGCCGAGGAGGACCTGCACGGCTCGCTCCGTCTCGCCCCGCGTGATCAGGGGGAACGCGCGCCGGCTCAGGAGCTCCTTGAGCTCGTCGAGCTCGAGTCCGGGGACCTCGGGCTCCTCCATCTCGTCGCGGTTCAGCTGGCGCAGGATCTCGATCAGGGC
>JASIDM010000077.1 GCA_030044695.1 Thermoplasmata archaeon | reverse complement strand
CCACATGCTCCGGCACACGCTCGCCACCACCCTGCTGTCGCACGGCTGCGACATCCGCTACATCCAGAAGCTCCTCGGGCACGCCTCGGTCGCCACGACGCAGATCTACACCCACGTCGACACCCAGGCGCTGCGGGACGCCTACCAGCGCGCGAAGCCGCAGTATTAACCCGGGGCCCCTCCTCGGCGCGGATGTCCACCGAGCGCGCGGAGGCGATCGTCGTCGGGGCCGGGATCGCCGGGGCGGCCACGGCGTTCCATCTCGCTAAGCGCGGGCTCGGCCCGGTCCTCGGGGTCGAGGCGAGGACCCCGGCCGCCGGCGCGACGGGCCGGGCGGCCGGGATCGTCAGCGAGCAGCTCTGGGACCGCTGGGACGTCGAGGTGGTGCGGGAGTCCAAGGTGGAGTACGCGGCGCTCGCGGCCCGGGCCGCGCCGGGCGCCTACCGGGTCAACGGATTCCTGCGGTGGACCGCGGTCGAGCGGGCCGCGGCCGCGCTCCGTCCGCGCGTCGAGGAGCTCCGCGCCTGGGGCGTGGACGTGAGCCTGATCCCGCCGGACCGGCTCGCGGACCTGCTCCCCGCCGTGCGGACCGACGACCTGCTCGAGGTCGCCTACGCGCCGGGGGACGCCGTGGTGGCGCCGAGCGACCTGGCCGAGGCGTACCTCGCGGAGGGCCGCCGGCTCGGCGTGGACTGGCGCCTCGGTCTGACCGCCGGACGGGTCGTCCGGCGCGGGAGCCGCTGGGCTTGGGAGGGGGGCGGAGCGTCGTTCGAGGCGCCGAGCGTCGTGATCGCGGCCGGCGCCTGGTCCAAGCGGTTGCTCGCCGAGGCGGGTCATCCGCTACCGCTGACCCCGTACCGGACCCAGGCCGCGACGCTCGTGCCGTCGGAGGCCGTCCCGGGGTCCACGCCCTCGTTCGACGACCTCGACACCGGCATCTACGCCCGGCCGGAGGAGCAGGGACGTTTCCTGGCCGGCGACGGGACGGAGGACGTCGAGACGGACCCGGAGCGGTTCCCGCCGGGAGGGGACCCGGAGTTCGTCGCCCACGTCGCGGAGAGCCTGGGGGAACGACTGCCGGCGTGGGCCGACGCCCACCTGGCCCGCGCCTGGGCCGGGGTCTGCGTCTCCACCCCGGATCGACGTCCGTTCATCGGTCCGGTCCCCGGCGCGGAGGGGCTCCACGTGATCACCGGCTTCAACGGTTTCGGCGTGATGCGCGCCGGCGGAGCGGCGGCGCGTCTCGCCGAGCTGCTCGCCGACCGGGGATCCCGGGCCCGGGAGCGCCTGCGGTCCGTCGAGCCCGGCCGATTCCCGGGCGAGGTCCGCCCGTTCCCGCCCCGGGACGGGTTCACGCTGCAGGCCGGCGACGCCCCGGAGTACTGACCGGACCGTCGGGGTCGCCCGGCTCGGACGCGCCCCCCGCGGGCGTCCGGCGGAGCCGGGCCAGCTTGTCGAGGAACTCCACGCCCTCGCCGCTGGTCATCGGCCGCCCGTCGTCCCGGGTCAGCGGAAGGCCGGCGTCGCGGCAGGCCGCCTCGGGCGTCGCCCCGGCGAGAAGGGCCTGGAGTGCCCGCTGCTCCCGCCGCCCCAGGGAGAGGCCGTCCAGGACGAACTCGTCGAACGCCTCGAAGGCGACCGGACAGACGAGCCGGCCGAGGGCGGAGACCTCCGCGGCGTAGAGGCGGATCTCCTCCTGGGCGTGGGGATCGAGCCGCAGCGAGAGGAAGTGGAAGAGGTTCCACAGGTTCACCTTCCAGTACCACTGGGTGTAGTAGGCGACCGGCAGCAGGAGCCGGGCGGTCTCCCGGGCCACGCCGGCCTCCAGGGCCCGCTCGTAGGCGGCGTACGCCTCCCCGGCGACCTTCTCGAGGTCGGCGCGGAACCGGTCCACGACGGCGGTCTCCAGCGGCTCGCCCCGGCCCTGCCGGTTGCGGGTCGACTGGTGCCGGACCTCCTCCGGCGGCGGGAGCTCGAACTCGTCCGGGACGACAGAGTACCGGGCGCTGTACTCGTTCGTCGAGCTCGACCGGTGACGGATCCACTGGCGGGCGACGAAGATCGGGAGCCGCACGAGGAACTTCAGCTCGACCATCTCGAACGGCGTCGTGTGCCGGTGCCGGAGCAGGTAGCGGATCAGCCCGCGATCGTCGCGGACGGACTTCGTGCCCCGACCGTAGGAGACGCGGGCCGCCTGGACGATCGCCGCGTCGTCGCCCATGTAGTCGACGAGGGTGACGAAGCCGTGGGCGAGCACCGGGCGGCGGACGCCGATCTCCCGGTCCGCCGCGGGCACCGACGGCCGCGCCATCGGCGCCTCGGCGTCCGGTCCGGGCACGGGCCCGCCACGGCGGACGGGCGTTAAAGGGAGAGCGTTCCCCGGTGGTCCCGGGACCGTCCCCGCTCCGCGCCGACGCAATCCTTAGGGGACCGGCCGCCTCGGGCGGTGCCCGGAGGTGGGACGCTGGCCCGGATCCTCGTGTGCGTCGCCTGGCCGTACGCCAACGGCCCGTTCCATCTCGGTCACCTCGCCGGGGCGTACCTTCCCGGCGACATCTTCGCCCGCTACCATCGCCTCCGGGGCGACGAGGTCCTGATGGTCTCCGGCTCGGACATGCACGGCACCCCCACCCTCCTCCGGGCCGAGCAGGAGGGGACGACCCCCGCCGCGATCAGCGAGCGCTTCCACGCGATCAACCGCGAGGCGTTCGAGCGGCTCGGCTGCTCGTTCGACCTCTACACCACCACCCGCACGCCGGTCCACGAGCGCGCCGTCCAGCGGATGTTCCTCCTGCTCCTGGAGCACGGCTTCGTCCGCCGGCGCACGGAGGAGGCGCCGTACTGTCCTCAGCACGCCCGCTTCCTCCCGGACCGCTACCTGGTCGGGACC
>JASIDM010000076.1 GCA_030044695.1 Thermoplasmata archaeon | reverse complement strand
GGGTACGAGCTCGGCAACGCCTACACGGAGCTGAACGACCCCGACGAGCAGGAGCGGCGCTTCCGGGAGCAGCTCGGCGAGCGGGGGGACGACCGCTACGCCTACGACGAGGATTTCGTCCGGGCCCTGCGCCACGGCCTGCCCCCGACGACGGGCATCGGGCTCGGCGTCGATCGGCTGCTCATGGCCCTCACGGGGAGCGCCTCGATCAAGGAGGTCCTGCTGTTCCCGCTCGCCCGCCCCCCCTCCGCGTCCGGGAGCCGGACCGGGGACCGTCCGGGCGCCTAGGGGGCCGATGGTCGCCGAGGAGGCTCCCCTCGTCGTCCGCCGCCTCACCGTCGACTACGGCGCCCGGCGGGCGGTCGATGACCTGTCGTTCGAGGTCCGGGCCGGGGAGATCTACGGGCTCCTGGGATCGAACGGTGCCGGCAAGTCGAGCACGATCAAGTCGATCGTCGGGCTCGTCCGCCCGACCTCGGGCCTCGTCCGGGTCCTCGGCGCCAACGCCCTCGACGGCGGGCTGAGGGCCAAGGAGCGCCTCGGCTACGTCCCGGAGACCGCCCTCCTGTACGAGGCGCTGACGCCCCGGGAGTTCCTCGAGTTCGTCGCGGGGATCCGTCGGCTCGATCCGTCGACCGCTTCGGAACGGCTGCGGACCTACGCCACCGCCTTCCGTCTCGACACCGAGCTCGAGGAGCCGATCGCCACCCTCTCCAACGGCACCCGGCAGAAGGTCCTCCTCATCGCGGCGCTCCTGCACGCCCCGCGGCTCCTCGTGCTGGACGAGCCGCTCAACAGCCTCGACCCCCGCTCCGTCCGGATCGTCAAGGAGCTCCTCCTGCGGTTCGTCGGCCGGGGCGATCGCGGCGTGCTGCTCTCCACGCACACCATGGAGATCGCCGAGGAGCTGTGCGACCGGGTGGGGATCCTCGATCGGGGGCGGCTCCGGGCCGAGGGGACGTTCGACGAGCTGCGCCGCCAGGCGGAGTCCGGGAACGCCTCCCTCGAGGAGACGTTCCTGCGACTGACCCACCAGGACGAGGGGCTGCTCGAGACGATCGCCTCCCTCGACCCGACCTAGCATGGACGCGAGGAGGGCGTCGTGGATCGCCGACGTCGCCTTCGGCGAGATCGCCCTGCAGGCGACGTACTCCTTCCGGCAGGGGAACCCCGTGCCGCCGGCCGAGGGTCGTCGGATGGTGGAGCGCTCGCGCCGCAGGGTCCGCCAGAGCAAGGGGCTCGTCGCGGGCCTCCTCGGCCTGATCTGCGTCGGGGCGGCGATCCTGCTCCGGCCGGGGGTGACGGCCCGCGCCGATGTCGTCACCCGCGCGCCTCCCGGCGTCTTCGCCGGCGGGCTGCTGACGGGGGTCTTCGCCGTCGACGTCGCGCTGCTGTGGTGGATGGGGATCCAGGCGCTCCCCACGTTCCTCGGCTCGTCGGTGCTCACCGTGCTCGAGACGCTGCCGATCGAACGGGCGACGCTGCGTCGGGTCGCGAGCCTGCTGTTCCTGCGGATGTTCGACCTCCCGGCGGCGGTCGTGCTGGTCGGGACGCCGCTCGGCGTCGGTCTCGCCCTGGGGGTCCCGTCCGGGCTCGCCGCGATCCCCGGGGCGGTGACGGCGGTGGTGTTCGCGCTCGCCCTCTCGGTGCTCACGGGGCGGTTCTTCGTGCGCCGGATCCAGGGCTCGCGGGGCGGGGGCGGGGGGACGCTCGTCCGCTGGGCGTACCTGGTCCTGTGGCTGATCCCGTCGTTCGCGCTGCTCGCCTTCGTCACGGCCGCCCCCGCGTTCTTCCGCGCCCTCGACGGCCTCGCGGGGTCGCGGCCGGCGCCGACCGGCCTCGTGATCTCGAGCGCCTACCCGTTCCCCCTGGCGGTGTGGCCGGCGCTCGCGGCCCGTCCGGCGCTGGGGGTCCCGGCCGTCGTCGCGGACCTCGCGCTCCTCACCGGCGCGGGCTACGTGGCCCTCGCGGTCGTCGCGGCCGTTTGGCTCCAGCGCTCCCTGGCGGAGATCGGTCACCTCCCCGCGTCGCTCCCGGTCGCGGGCCCGACGGCCAACCTCGCGCTCCGCCCGCAGCGACCGCCGGCGGCGGTCCTCACCAAGGACCTCCGTCTCGCCAGCCGGACCCCGACGTACGCCTTCCTGCTCCTCCTGCCGCTGCTCGACGCCGTCGCCCTCGGGCTCGTGACGTTCGTCGGCGGCTCGAACCCGACGACGGGCCGGGGGATCGCCCTCGGGGCCGTCAGCACGGCCGCGCTTCTCGCAACCTTCTTCGGCCCGGCGTTCTTCGCGCTCGAGGTGATCGCGCAGAGCTACGCCCGGACCCTTCCGCTCGCGCCCCGGTCGATGGCGCTCGGCAAGGTCGCCCTGATCGCCGGGGTCTACCTCGCCGCCGGAGGGATCGTCCTGGCGATCGCGTCGTTCCGGGTCCACGCCGTCGGGCTGTTCGCCGCGTTCCTCGCGGCCGAGCTCCCCGCCGTCGTCGCGGCGGGGCTCGCGGAGATCGGGATCCTGGGCCGCTGGGGTCGCGCGCGGGGGCTGCCCGTGACGAACCTCTACGCCGGGACCTGGAACGCCCTCCTGGTCGCCCTGCCGGGGCTCGCCATCGTCGCCGCGCCGCTCGTCGCGTTCCTGGTCCGCGGGCTGCTCCCGATGGCGCTCGTCTCGGGAGCGGCGCTGCTCGTGGTCGCCCCCGTCGTGCTGGGGAGGCGAAGCCCCTGAGCGCCGAGGCGCTCCCACCGCGGTTCGACCCCGCCGCGATCGAGGCACGGTGGCGCTCGGCGTGGAGCTCGGCGGAGGCGTTCCGGGCCCCGGACCGGCCGGACGGTCCGACGTTCTCGCTGATCCTCCCGCCGCCGAACGTTACCGGGGTGCTGACGATCGGCCACGTGCTCGGCGACACCGTCATGGACGTCCTCTGCCGGCGCGCGAGGATGCGGGGGCTGCCCACGCTCTGGGCCCCGGGCCTGGACCACGCCGGGCTCGCGACCCAGGTCGAGGTCCGTCGGCGGCTCGCGCGCGAGGGGGTCCGCTTCGAGGAGCTGCCGCGCGAGGAGGCGCTGGGGGCGATCGCCTCCTGGAAGGAGGAGCACGAGCGGAGGATCCTCGAGCAGACCCGAGCGGGCGGCTTCTCCGTGGACTGGAGCCGCTACCGCTACACGATGGACGCCGCGAGCGTCCGGGCGACCCGCGAGGCGTTCGTCGCCCTGCACCGGGCGGGGCTGATCTACCGGGGGGAGCGGATGGTCAACTGGGACCCGCGACTCCGCACGGCGATCTCCGACCTCGAGGTCCAGCGGACGGAGGAGGACGGCACCCTCTACGTCGTCCGGTACCCCTGGGCGAACGGCGGCCCGGGGGGCCTCGAGGTCGCGACGGTGCGTCCCGAGACGATCTTCGGCGACGTCGCGGTCGCCGTCCACCCCGACGACAGCCGCTACCGGACCGCCGT
>JASIDM010000075.1 GCA_030044695.1 Thermoplasmata archaeon | reverse complement strand
GCCGGCGGGGTCCTGCTCGTGGCGTTCGTGTTCGTCGAGCTGCGCGAACGCTCGCCGATGCTCGATCTGAGCATGTTCCGCAATCGGCAGTTCAGCGCCAGCGCCCTCGCCGTGCTCCTGAACGCCCTCGCCCGGGGGGCGTTCACCTTCATCCTGGTCTTCTACCTCCAGGGGCCGCCGAGGTTCCTCAGCCCCCTCACCGCCGGGCTGTTCCTCGTCCCGGTCTCCGCGTCCCTCGCGACGTTCGGGCCGGTGAGCGGCTGGCTGTCCGACCGGTTCGGCCCCCGGCCGTTCCTGCTCGCCGGCCTCGTCGTCTCCGCCGGGGGCTTCGTGTGGCTCTCCGGGATCGGTCCGGACGCCTCGTTCACCCAGCTCGCCGCCCCGCTCGTGCTGGTCGGCTCCGGGATGGGGCTGTTCGCGGCTCCCAACCGCGCCGCCATGATGACCGCCGTCACGCCGGCCCGTCGCGGCGTGGCGTCGGGGATCGGGGTGACCCTGGTCAACACGGGGGCGACGATCAGCCTGGGGATCACGCTCCTGATCCTGACGAGCGTCCTCAGCCGGCCGGAGATCGACGCGATCTTCCTCGGCACCGCGGTACCGGGGACCCCCTTCGCCGCGGGGGCCCAGTTCCTGCGGGCGATCCACGAGATCTTCCTCGCCTCGACGGGGCTCGTGCTCGCCGCGCTGGTCCCCTCGGTCCTCCGGGGGGGTCGCACGACCGTGCCCCCACCCGTGGCGGTCGACGCCGACTAGCCTTGGACGCCGTCCGACCCCGTGGGTCCCCCAGAAACGGTTTCCGAACGCACGAGAGAATTAAGTAATTGGACATCCTGTATCTCAACGCCATCCGGTGCCCGGCAAGGCTCCATACCGTCCCCACCGCGGCGAAGGCCTTGCCGGGTGATGGCACCGTTCGTCGGACGAGGACGCCCGCCGGGCCTTCCGGAGGCTCCCCCCGCTCGCCCGGGGCGACGCGTCGAGGCTAGCTCTTGGGCAGCCCGCGGACGAACTCGGTGAGCCGCGCCGCCAGCTTCCCGTCCAGGTCGTCGTAGTCGTACCGCACGTTCACGATCGGGGCCTCGACCCGAACGAGGCGGGAGAGGTCGACGGGGCTGCCGTCCAGCACGATCTCCGCGCCGGAGGCTCGGATCGTCGCCTCGAGCTCCCGGATCTGGGTGGTGGAGTAGCCCATCGCCGGCAGGACGCGCTCGAGGTGCGGATACTGGGCGTAGACCTTGCGGATCGACCCGGCGGCGCCGGGCCGGGGGTCGACGAGGACCGCCCCGTACCGCTGGGCCAGCAGCGTCGCGGCGCCGAACGCCATCCCCCCGTGGGTGAGGGTCGGGCCGTCCTCCACGACGAGGACCTTCTTGCCCCGCAGCCGTTCCGGCCCGTCGGCGGAGATGCGCAGCGCCCCCCGCACGACGGTCGCCCGGGGGTTCACCGCCCGGGCGTTCTCCTCCACGGCGCGGACCGACTCCGGGGAGGCCGAGTCGGTCTTGCTGATGACGAGGAGATCGGCCATCCGGAAGTTCGTCTCGCCGGGGTAGTACCCGAGCTCGTGACCGGCCCGGTGTGGGTCGGCGACGACGAGCTGGAGGTCCGAGACGAAGAACGGGAAGTCGTTGTTCCCGCCGTCCCAGAGGACCAGGTCCGCCTCCTGCTCGGCGGCGCGGAGGATCCTCTCGTAGTCGACGCCCGCGTAGACGACGACGCCCTCAGCGAGGTGCGGCTCGTACTCCTCTCGCTCCTCGATCGTGCAGTGCGCCCGGTCCAGGTCGTCGCGGGTCGCGAACCGCTGCACCGCCTGCTCCGCCAGGTTCCCGTACGGCATCGGATGTCGTACCACGACGAGTCGCCGGCCGGCCGCGCGGAGCTGGCGGGAGACGTAGCGGGTCAGCGGGCTCTTTCCCGCCCCGGTGCGGACCGCGCACACGCTCACCACCGGACGTCGGGATCGCAGCTCGGTCGCCTTCGGCCCGGCCAGCGAAAAGCTGGCTCCCGCGGCGAGCGCGATCGAGGCCTTGTGCATCACCTCCGCGTGCGGCAGGTCCGAGTAGGCGAGCATCACCGCGTCCACCGCCTCGCGCCGGACCAGGTCGGTGAGCTCGGACTCGGCAACGATCGGGATGCCCGTCGGGTACGCCGGGCCGGCCAGCTCCGGCGGGTACGTTCGACCGGCGATGTCCGGGATCTGTGCCGCCGTGAACGCCACGACCCGGACGTCGGGACGGCGGCGAAAGAGGACGTTGAAGTTGTGGAAGTCCCGGCCGGCGGCGCCCAGGATCACGACCTTGCGAGGCTCCATGCTCTCCCGCACGCCCCGAGGGTGGAAGAGCGAGGCGGTGGAGCGAAGTTGAGCGGCAGGACCGCTCGGCCCGGGCCGTCGGCGCCGGCCTCCCCAGCGGAGGGTCGATTGCCCTTGACGAGGGGGCTAAGCACCGCCGCGCGGCTCTCCTCGTGGAGGCGCGACCGTGGGCCCTTCCTACCGTGTCGGCGACGTCATGACCCGGCTCGTCGTGACGACGACGCCGGACGCTCGGTTGGAGGAGGCCGCTCGTCTGCTTCGGGAGCACCATGTCTCCGGGCTCCCCGTGGTCGCCCCCCCGCACCGCGTCGTGGGCCTGCTCAGCGAGCGCGACATCGTGCAGGCGCTCCATCGAGCGACCGGGGTGGACAGCCCGCGAGG
>JASIDM010000074.1 GCA_030044695.1 Thermoplasmata archaeon | reverse complement strand
CGAGCGGTACCCGCTGAGGTAGGTGACGTTGTTGGAGCCGAGGCCGGCGACGTAGGCCCAGCCGTTCGTCGGATCGACGCTGACGTCCCGGGGGTCCCCGCTGAAGGTGACGGTCGCGAACCGCGTCTCGTTGGAGGGACCGACGACCATCGCCCCCGGCGTGGCGCCGTCGTCCGTCAGGTAGACGAGGTTCGTGTAGGGGTCGTACGCCCCGAGGACCGGCTCGTCGCTCGCGGTGACCCCCCCGACCGACGTGAGGCGCTGGCCGCCGAGGGCGACGGGCCCGTAGAGGATGGTGACCTGGTGCGGGACGATGTAGGCGTGGTACGTGAGGAACGTGTCCGTGTCCACCGGGTTGTAGAGCAGCCCGAACGGGCTCGATCCGTTGGACGAGATGCTCACGTTGCCGACGGTCAGCAGGCCGTCGAGGACGCTGACGTTCGTCGAGCCGGCGTTGGCGACGTCGACCTCCCCCGTGACCGGGTCGACGCTCGCGAGCCCGGGGTCGAGCCCGACGCCCGTGGACCCTAGGACCTTCAGACCTCCCACCGAGCCGGAGGTCGACGATGCCGAGACGGTCCGGGGTCCGACGCCGACCCCCGTCGGAGCGAGCACCGCCACCGCGACCAGCGCCGTGACCGCGGCGAGGACCGCGGCCGTGCGCCGGGCCCGCCGCACGGGACCTCGCGCTCCCATGCCTCGCGGCCAGAGGGCCCGCGCGTTTGAGCCTGGCGACCGGCGTCTAGGGGCGACGTTCGGTCGGCCGACCTCCCGGGGCGGCCCGACGGCCGCCGACGGCGTCCCGGGGCTCGGCGGCCGCGAGACCTCAAGACCACGGACCGGCTCGAGCTGCCCGTGCTGGCGACCGGCCCCGTCGAGCCCCTCCCGTACTCCCGCGAGCAGGTCGCGGCCTCGCTCGGCGACGACTGGGAGCGGCTCGTCGCGTCGGCGCACCAATGGATGGTCCTCGCCCGGACCCTCGATGCCCGCATGCTGGCGCTGCAGCGCCAGGGTCGCGTCGGCTTCTACGGGGCCGCGACCGGACAGGAGGCGGTGAACGTCGCGGCGGGCCTCGCGAGCCGGCCGGACGACTGGGTCCTTCCCGGGCTCCGGGAGCAGCTCGTCGCGCTCGTCCGGGGCCATCCGCTCGGGACCTACGTCCACCACCTGTTCGCGGACGCCAAGGACCCGGCCCTGGGCCGCAACATGCCCTGCCACCCGACCGCCCGCGACGTCCACTACGTGTCGATGTCGTCGGTGATCGGCACCCAGATTTCCCATGCCGTGGGGGTCGCCCACGGGATGCGCCGCCGCAAGGCGAGGGCCGCCTCGCTGGCGTTCTTCGGGGACGGGGCGACGAGCTCGAACGACTTCCACGCCGGGATGAACTTCGCCGCAGTGTTCGGGCTACCGGTGCTGTTCGTCTGCACCAACAACCAGTGGGCGATCTCCGTCCCGGTCGAGCGCCAGTCCGCGGTCCCGACGCTGGCCGCCAAGGCGGCGGCGTACGGCCTCGCGGGAGCCCGCGTGGACGGGACCGACTTCTTCGCCTGCTACGAGGCGCTCCACCGGGCCCTGGAGAGGATCCGCGGCGGGGCCCCGGCGGAGATGCTCGAGTTCGTGATGTTCCGGATGACGGCCCATTCGAGCTCGGATGACCCGAGCCGCTACCAGCCGAGCGGCTGGGCCGAGCGCGCCGCAGCTCGGGACCCGGTAGGGCGCCTCGAGCTCTGGCTGTCCGCGCAGGGCCTGCTCCCGGCGTCCGAGCGGGCGCGGCGGACCGCGGCGGCGGAGACCGCCGTGCGCGAGGCGATCGCCGCCGCCGAAGCGACGCCGCCTCCGGCCCTCGCGACGCTCACCGCGGACGTTTTGGGCCCGGCCGGCTCGGCGTCGCCGTCCTCGGGGGGCCGAGGGTGAGCCGATGGCCGGTACGTACGCCCGAACGACCGAGGTCGCCGTGCTGGGGGGCGGTCCCGCCGGCTACATGGCCGCGATCCGGGCCGGGCAGCTCGGCAAGAAGGTGGTCCTCGTGGAGCGGGACCAGCTCGGCGGCGAGTGCCTCAACCGCGGGTGCATCCCGTCCAAGGCGCTGATCCACGCCGCGCAGCTGTTCCACGCCGTCGCGACCGAGGGACCGGGGGTCGGCGTGCTCGCGCCGGGGGCGACGTACGACCTCGCCGCGACGATGCGCTGGAAGGAGTCAGTCGTCGCCAAGGAGCGGGCCGGCGTCCAGACCCTGCTGAAGGCCGCCGGCGTCACGGTGCTCCCCGGCGAAGGCCGGTTCACCGGGCCGCACTCCCTGGACGTCCGGGGAGCCGACGGGGGCCACGAGCGGCTCGACTTCGAGAGCGCCGTGATCGCCACGGGCGCCGTCCACGCGACGCTCCGCGGGTTCGAGACCGACGGCGAGCGGGTTGTCAACGCCTGGGAGCTGTTGTCGATGAAGAGCCTCCCGCGATCGCTCCTGGTCCTCGGCGGCGGCGTCAGCGGCTGCGAGCTCGGCCAGTTCGCCGCGCGGGTCGGCGTGAAGGTGACGATCGTCGAGCTGCTCCCCCAGCTCCTGCCGGGGCTGGACCCCGACCTCTCAAGGGAGCTCACGGCGGCCCTCGGGCGCCTTGGGGTCGAGATCCGGACCGGCACACGAGCGACCGGGCTCCGCCGCGACGCGAAGGAGCTCGCCCTGGACGTCGAGGGTCCCGCCGGCAAGGAGACGCTCACGGCGGAGCGGCTGTTCGTCACGGTCGGCAAGCGGCCGGCGACCGACGGCCTGGGCCTGGAGGACGCCGGCGTCGAGCTCGAGCCGAAGACCGGCTTCGTGCGGGTCGACGCCCAGCTGCGGACCAACGTCCCGCACCTCTACGCCGCGGGGGACGTCGCGCGGCCCCCGATGCTGGCCCACAAGGCCTACCGGGAGGGGATCGTCGCCGCCGAGGCGATCTGCGGGCGCCCGACGCGGTTCGACTTCCGCGCGATCCCCTCGGTCGTCTTCACCGACCCGGAGCTCGCCACGGTCGGGATGACCCGGGCCGACGCCGAGAAGGCCGGCCGCTCGCCGAGGGAGGCGAGGTTCCCGTACGCGGCGCTGGGGCGCGCCCACGCGAGCCACGCGACCACCGGCTGGATCAAGGTCGTCGGCGACGACGCGGACGGACGCCTGCTCGGCGTCCACGGCGCCGGCGCCGCCGTCGGGGAGTTCGCGGCGGAGGCGGCCCACGCCCTCGAGATGGGCGCGACGGTCCGCGATCTTGCGCTGACGATCCATCCGCACCCGACGTTCAGCGAGGGGCTGCAGGAGGCGGCGCTCCTCTGGCTCGGCGAGCCGATGCACGTCGCGAGGAGGACCGCCCCTGCCGGCGACCGTTGACTGGGGGCTGCGGGAGTACGCCGACGCCCTCGCGGCGATGCGGCTCCTGGTCGCCGAGCGGCGACGGGGCGCCCTCGACGACACCCTTGTGCTCGTCGAGCACCCGCCGGTGGTGACGGTCGGGGTCCAGGGCGACGACGGCTCGGCCGCCGCCTCCGGCCTGCCGGTGGTCGAGGTGGAGCGCGGAGGCCACGCGACGTACCACGGTCCGGGCCAGCTCGTCGGCTACCCGATCGTGGACCTCGAGCGCCGGGACCGGGACGTCCGCCGGTTCGTCCGGGATCTCGAGGGCCTCGTGACGGATGCCCTGGCGAGTTTCGGGATCGTCGGCGGCCACCTCTCCGGGCAACCAGGGGTCTGGGTGGACGGTCGGCGCAAGATCGCCTCGATCGGCATCGCGGTCGACCACTGGGTGACGTTCCACGGATTTGCCCTGAACGTCGAGCCGGACCTCGGGGCGTTCGCGCGGTTCCGCCCGTGCGGGCTCGACGGGACGGTGATGACCTCGATGGCGCGCGAGCTCGCCCGGCCGGTGGCGCTCGGCGAGGTCCGTCCGGCGGTGATCTCGGCGTGGGAGGCCCGGTTCGGCGGCGGTCTCGGCCGCGCCGGCCGGCCCAGCACGATCTCCGTCGCGAACGCCCCGTCGGCATGAGCGCCTCGACCGGCGAGGCCCCGCGCCTCCTGGTCGTGGGAGGGTGCTCGGGCCTCGTGGGGCGGGCGGTGCTCCGAGAGTTCGGGGCCGACCACCGCATCCGCTCGGTCCACCGGCACCCGGCCCCGCAGGAGCTCGCCCCGCAGCTCGAGGTGCGCTCGGCCGACGTCGCCGAGGTCGAGGACTGGGCCCCGCTCCTGGATGGGGTCGACACGGTCCTCACCCTCGCCTGGTACCGACAGGCGTCCCGGCGACGCTTCGTCCGGTTGGCGGACGGTCTTGTACGGCTCGTCCGGTCCTGCGAGCAGCACGGGATCCGCCGCTTCGTTCACCTCAGCGTGCCGGAGGCTCCCGAACGCCTGGAGACCGGCCTGCCGTACCTCGCGGAGAAGCGCCGAGTCGACGGCGCCGTAGCGGCCAGCGGACTCTCCTACGTGATCGTGCGCCCCACGATGCTGTTCGGCCCCAACGACCGCCTGCTCACCGTGATGCTCCGCCTGGTCCGGCGGTACCACCGGTTCCCGATGTTCGGCGATGGGGAATACCACCTCAGCCCCCTCGCGGTGGACGACCTCGCCGCGATCCTGCGTCGGGAGGCAGTGATCGGCGGGCGTCGCGATCTTCCGGTCGGCGGACCGCGGCGGTGGCGCTACCGCGACCTGACCGACGCGTTGTTCCGGGCCGCGGGTCGCTCGCCGAAGTACGTCCGGCTTGGGCCGGCCGCTTCGATCCGCTTGGCCCGCGCCCTGGAATCGCTGGGCTCGTCGTTGCTGTACGCCTACGAGGTCGAGTGGCTCCTTTCGGACCGTCTCGGCCTCCCGGCGTACACGGGCCTCACCCGGCCGCTTGCCGAGGTCGAGCCGTTCCTGCGGTCCCAGGCCGCCCCGTCGTGAGGTGACGCCCCCACCGGGTCGATCCGGTCGTCGTTGGCCTACCGGCCGTACCGCCAAAGCCGGCAGGCGTCGCGCGAGACGCTGCGCTCCGGGATCGGGTGGTGGCAGTGGACCGGCCGAGCCACCACGTACTCGCGGGGGTGAAGGACGGCGGGCGGCGGCAGCGGCGAGGCCCCCGTACCCGTCGGCGCGTCGGCTGCGGGGGTCTTGGGATGGGTGAGTTCGGCGACTTCGACCAGGAACGTGGCAAGGCCGCTGAGGGGTCGTCGGTCGTCGTCATCCGGCGCGAGCCGGGTCGGACGGTCCGGGGTCGGCAGCAGCTCCGGAGCGGATGGCCGAGGGGTCGGCGCGAGCGGCGGG
>JASIDM010000073.1 GCA_030044695.1 Thermoplasmata archaeon | reverse complement strand
GTAGTAGTGGCCCTCGCCTTCCCGTCCGAAGGCGTAGTTCGCCATCACGATCCCGTCGTTGATCCAGTTCTTCGGGGTCCCGCCCCCGACGTAGACCACGGCGGTGCGCGGGGAGGCCGCGAGGATCTGGACCAGCTCGTAGTTGTCCCGGACCGCGTCGAGCAGGAACCGGTCCGGCTTGCCGCGGTTCGCCTGGTAGTGGAGCGTGAGGCCGATCCCGATCGAACTATCGATCAGCGCGGGGGAGAAGACCGGGACGCCGCGGCGGGCGGCGGTGGCCAGGATCGAGTCCTTGGACGGGAACTTGCGGCCCAGGAACTCGAGGTACTCGCGCGACGAGGCGGGGCGAGGCGGGAACTCGTCGGTGACCCGTCCGATCGCCCGGTCCGTCTCCTCGAACTTGAGCTCGTCGACGTACGTGTCGTAGATCCGGTCGAGGTAGAGCTCCCGGAGCTTCACGTCGTCCGCCGTCGGGGTCCCCTTCCAGTGGCGACCGCCGATCGTCTGGTAGAGGTCCTGGTACAGGACGGCGCCCGTGGAGACCACCACGTCGACCAACCCCCAGTCGACGAGGTCCCGCAGGACCTTGCGCAGCCCGGCGGCCACGAGCGGCCCGGCGAGCCCCAGGAAGATCGTCGGTCGCTTGGGGTCGGTGAGGGCGTTCTCCCAGACCTCGAGGCAGCGGCCCAGGTTGCGCGCCTGGATCGACGTCCCTTGGAACTGCTCGAGGAGGTTGCCGAGGCCTCCGGCGCGCGTGACGTCGACGGCCCGGACGGGCTCGCGGAGCATCCGTCGGCGTCCCGCGGCCACCGAGCTCGGCACGCGGCGCCCAGTTCGGTGCCGTTCTTAGCGGTTCGCCGACGACCGAGGCTCGCGGGTCGGCCGCCCCTCGGCGTTTAAATGCTCCGAGGTGACATTCGGACCTAGGGTGGTGGGGTGCCCTCGAGCGAACCGGCGGTCCGTCGTGCGCTCGAAGGGCTCGGCGAGCGCTCCGGCCGGACCGTGGTGGTCCTCGGGCCCCCGGGCAGCGGCAAGAGCGCCCTCCTCGAGGAGCTCGCGGCGGGCGTCGAGGCCGCCGGGGGCCGCACCGTTCGGCTGAAGGGATCCTACCGCGATCGCGCCGTCCCGTTCGGGGCGCTCCAGGGCCTCGACCGGGCCGTCCCCGCCCCCGAGGAGGGGGAGCTCCCGGCCGACGACGAGCCGTCGCCCGAGGACGGCACCCTCGCCCCGATGGCCCCGGTGGCGATCGATCCGGAGTCGATCTCGGCGACGCGGCGGCGGGACGGCCGGATCCGGACGACGATCTTCGGGGGGCCCGCTCGCTTGCCGGGCCCGCCGGTCCGGGACGCCGACGAGTTCTGGCTGCAGCTGCTGCCCGAGTTCGCAGGGGACGACGCCCACCCGGTCGCCGTGCTCGCCGACGACGCCGTGCTGTTCGACGCCGAGAGCCGGGAGTTCCTGGTCGCGCTCAGCCAGCGCGCCCGCTACCGTGCGCTCCTGGTCGCGATCGTGCTCGAGTCGACGTCGTCCGCCGCCGGGGTCTGGGAGGAGGTGCTCCTCGGGCGGACCGACGTCGACTGGGTCCGGCTCACGTCGCCGATGCAGGACCCGCGCGAGGTCCATCGGTTGCGCGAGCTGATGGACGGGCTGCCGGCGCCGGCGGTCCGGGCGCTCGCCTACGTCACCCTCCTGGGCGGCGAGGCGAACGCCGTGATCCTCGCGCGGATCGCCCGGATCCATCTCCGGCAGCTTCCCGAGACGCTCCGGCCGGCGGTGGAGCTCGGCCTCCTGCGGGTCCGCGAAGCGAAGGTGTTCGTGCCGGACCGCTCCTCGGTGCCGATCCTGGAGGGGCTGCTCCCCGAGGCGGAGCGGCCCCGCTGGCACCTCGATGTCGCGGAGGGGCTGCAGGCGCTCTCCTCCGAGCCCCCGCTCTCGCGAAGGATCGAGGTCGCGCGCCACTACCTCGCGAGCGCGCCGGACGCCGCGGCGATGTCCCGCCTCCTCGAGACGGCCGAGATCAGCCTCGGTCTCCTCGAGTTCGACGAAGCGACCCGGCTGCTCGCCGAGGCGATCCGATGCCTGGGGGCGATCCCGCCGTCCGAGCGCGCGGCCGTGGAGCCCGAGATGCGGCTCCTCAACGCCCGGGCCCTGTACGGCTCCGGGTGCGCCGCCGAGGCCGAGACCCAGCTCCGCGAAGGGGTCGATGGGGCGCTGCGCGCCGCGACGAGCCAGACCGACCTCGCGAGCTGGCTCGAGCCGCTGCTCCCGACCCTGCAGGCGGTCGGTCCCCGACGCCAGCTGATGACGCTCGTCGTCGAGCTCGCCGACCGGCTGCACGATGCCGGCCTGCTCGAGCCGGAGGTGCTGCTGGAGACGCTCCTGCCCGGGTTCGACGTCGAGCGCAACCTCGCCGAGCGGTCCCGGACCGACGCGCTGAGGGCGGCCCAGAACGCGCACCGGATGCGAGAGCGGCACCTCCAAGCGCTCGGCCTGCTCGCCATGGGGGTCTCCCGGCTCGCCGGCTCCGCGGAGGAGATGCAGCAGGCCGAGCGGTTCCTCCGGGCGGCCCGCTTCCTCCTGCGCGACACCCGCCGCTGGGAGCTCGACTACCTCGCCGCGGAGTTCGAATGTCGTCTGCTGGAGACGCGCGGCTCGGTCGACCAGTCCCTGGCCGTGCGGCAACAGAACGTCGTCGCGCTCGAGCGGGCACGGCTGCCGTCCCTGGAGCTCTACCACGTGCTCGCCATCGCCCAGGTCTACCTCGATCGGGACGCGACGTCGCGGGCGGACGCGCCCCTCGACCGAGCGATCCGGCTCGTCGACCACCTCCACCTGCTCCCGCCGTCGCCCGGGCTCCTGAGGACCTGGCTGCTGGACGGACGCCGCCACGCCATCGCCGGCACGCTGGACGCGGCGCGGGACCGCTGGTCGGCGATCGTCGATCTCCCCGCCACCCTCACCTTGCCCCGGATCCGGGCCGAGGCGATGCTGCGTCTCGCGCTGCTCGAGCAGGCGACCGGGCGCCGCGAGGTCGCCGAGCGGCTGGCCGCGCAGCTGGGCCGCGACGACGTCGCCTCCGTCCTACCGGAGGCCTGGAAACCCTGGAGCTCCGACCTCGGCGGTCGGGCCGGGGCGAGCCGGCACGGCGGCGGGCCGCTCCCCGCAGCGCCCCCACCGGCGCCGCCGAAGCTAGGGCGACGGGAACGCCGACGGCGCTAGACCGTAGAACGTCGTCAGCGCTCCCACGACGAACAGGATCGCCGCGACGACCTTCCGCACCGTGGCGGGCGGCAGCCGCAGCCCGATCCGGCGTCCCAGCCAGACGTCCCAGGCCGCCACGAGGACGAGCCCGCAGGCGCCGCCGACGAGGACGTCCAGCCAACCGAACGCCGTGACGAAGACGACCTCGAAGACCATGGTGGTGTCCCCGAGCTCGAGCACGAGGATCGTGGTGAAGGCGGCGACGAACGCCCGGCGGAGGTCGGGGGCCGGCCCGGTCTCGTCGTCGTGGGGGCCGAGCAGGACCCAGCCGGCGTAGGCGATCAGGAAGATCCCCCCGGCGATGCGGAGATCGTCCAGGCGCGCCGGGCCGAGGACCCCCTCGAGCGCCGTGCCGATCCCCACGGCCAGGACGGTCGTGGTGACGAACGCCGCCGATCCGCCGAGCCAGGCCCCGAGGGCGCGGGCCCGGGCGGCGAGACCGATCAGGGCGAAGCTGGTCCGATCGA
>JASIDM010000072.1 GCA_030044695.1 Thermoplasmata archaeon | reverse complement strand
CCCGCCCGCGACGCGTCGCGCCTCGCCGCAAGGGAGGTGGCGGTGGTCGACGCCGGCGCTAGCCCGACGACGTTCGTGCGGGCGCAGCGGTACATCGGCGACCGGGTGACGGCGGCGCTCGAGCGGGTCGACCCTCGGCAGATCGCGCGGGCCGTGGAGATCCTCGCGACGTCCCCTCAGACGTTCGTCTACGGCGCCGGCCGCAGCGGGATCGTCGGTCGCGCCTTCGCCATGCGCCTCGTCCAGACCGGGCTGCGCGCCTTCGTGATCGGCGAGAGCGTGACCCCGATCGTCCGCCGGGGCGACGCCGTGTTCATCCTCTCGGGCCAGGGCGAGAGCTACTCGTCGATCCAGACCGCCAACATCGTCCGTCGGGAAGGCGCGGAGCTGATCGTCGTGACCGGCCGTGCGACCTCCAAGCTCGCCCACACGGCGTCGCTCCTGATCTCCCTCGAGTTCCCGGACGACCCCGAGCGCCCCCGGCTCGCCCCGCTGGGCACGCTCTTCGAGTCCGCCAGCCTCCGGCTCACGGACGCCCTGGTCGCCGAGCTCGCGTCCGCGCGCGGCGAGAGCGAGACGTCGATGCGCGCGCGCCACGCCATCATGGTCTAGGCGCCGGGGGAACCGAACTCTTAAGCAACGGCGCGGCTCCCCCGCGCGTGCCGTCGCCGCGCGAGCCGCTGAGCCAGACGCTGGTGCCGGTCCCGTCCCGGTTCTTCGTGACCAGCGGCAAGGGGATCAACAAGACGAGCGAGCTGAACGCGTTCGACCTCGCCCTCCTGCAGGCCGGGATCGGGGAGCAGAACCTCGTCAGCGTCTCGTCCGTCCTGCCGATCGGGATCCGCCAGGTCGATCGCGTCCGCATCGCCCGGGGGGCGATCACCCACTGCGTCCTCGCCCGGCACGGCGGCGGCGAGGGCGAGGTGATCAGCGCCGGGATCGCCTACGGGTTCCGGTCCGACGGCGAGGGAGGCTACGTCGCGGAGGGCCATCTCCACGGGACGCAGAAGTCCCTCAAGGAGTTCCTCAAGTGGAGGATGGAGGAGATCGCCCACTTCCGGGGCGTCGAGCTCCGGCGGATCCACTATCGGACCGAGGAGCTCGTGATCCCGATGGACCACTACGGCGTCTGCGTCGCCGCCTGCGTCTTCCTGCCCTAGGGCGAGCTCACAGCAGCCGGCGCAGGAGGAGCTTGTCCTCCAGCGAGCCGTCGATGGCGAGCCGCCGCGTGACGAGGGCCTTCATCGGGCCGATCTCCTTGGCGAGGAGCCCCTCGAACGTGGCGAGATCGGTCGCGATCGACAAATCCGCGCGCGACGGCGCGCCGCTGCGCAGGTTCTTCAGCCGGCCGTCGGCGAGATCGACGGCGTAGCTGCCCGCGTCGCCGAGCCGGATCACGATCGTGCGGGCGAGCCCCTTCAGCTCCTCGGCGAGCGCGGGGGTCCGTTCGACGCGGCGGTTGAACCGGTCGACGAGAGCGGCGAGCGTCTCCTCGATGGTCACCGCGGTTCCCCCGTCGGGGTTCGAGGCGGCCCCGGACCGATAACCCTTCGCGTGGTGGCCCACGAGCTCCGCAGCCACTCGGGAAGCGGCGCCCGCGGGTCGACCGTGCGGCGGACGAACCGCAGCGTCACCGGGTCCGAGGGGTAGCCGCTGCCGATCTCCTCGCCGAGGGACGCCGCGAGGGCGCGGATCTCCCGGTCGCGCCGCACCTTGGCGGCGATGGAGGCGGCCCCCACGATCGGCTCGAGGGCGTCCGCGTGGTGCCGCGCCAGGACCCGGACGCCGGGCCCGGCGTGGCGGGCGACCCGGGCCCCGAACCGGCGCGCGTTGGCGTCGCAGGCGTCGACCCGGGCCTCGACGGGGGCGAACTCGCGCGCGAGCGTCCCGAAGAGACGCGCCTCGAGCTCGTTCAGCCGTCCGGCGGTCACGTGGCGGTCGATCTCCCGCGGGTCCACCCCGATCGTGCGGACGCGCGCGCAGCGCTCGAGGTCCTCGAGGATCGCCTCGCGTCGAGCCGGGCTCACCGTCTTGGAGTCGCGGGCCCCGGTCGCCACGATCGCGGCGAGCTGCTCCCGTGGCGTGGCGACCGCACCGACGATCAGCGGACCCAGCCAAGCGCCCCGGCCGGCCTCGTCGATGCCGACAACCGTCGGCGGGGCGCGGCCGAGCACGGCCGTCGAGCCGGCCCCGGGCCTAAAGCGCGACGGGGCCGCCCGTCGCTGAAAGCGTCAAATAGCGGGCCCCGGTCGCACGCCCCTCTCGGCGGGGCTCGATGGGAATCTGGCAGGGCCGGTCGCGCCGCAAGCGCACCGGCGGGCGACTGCGGCCGGTGCGCAAGAAGCGCCGGTTCGAGATCGCTCGCGAGCTGCAGACCGCGACGGTGGGCGCCGGGAAGGTCAAGACCTACCGGGTCCGCGGCGGCAACCGCAAGCTGCGGATCCTGACGGCGATGACCGTCAACGTCTACGACCCGGCGTCCCGCTCGATGAAGTCGGCCAAGATCGTCACCGTGCGGGAGAATCCCGCGAACCCGAACTACGTGCAGCGGAACATCATCACCCGGGGCGCGATCCTCGAGACCGAGCTCGGGCTGGTGCAGGTCCGCTCCCGTCCCGGACAGGACGGGGTGCTCAACGGCGTGCGCGTGGCCGCTCCCGCGAGCTAGGCCGGCGGACGGGCGCGATGCCCGAGCACTACTACGTCTATCCGGCGTACCTCGAGAAGCTCCCTCGCTCGGAGGGCCGGCGCGTGCGCGCGGAGGACGGCCTCGTCGACGTGAAGGTCGAGGAGATCGCCGACGCCGCGCGCCGGCTCGGGGCCAAGGCCGAGCTCGAGTCGGACAAGCAGTACCCGCGTCGGTGCTTCACCTACGCCGGTCGCGTGAAGGTCACCAAGCGCGCCGGCACGAGCAAGGCAAGATTCCTGCAATCGCTCGCCCGGGAGATCAAGCGCCAGCGGGCCCAGGGCGGCCGCCCGTGAGCGACGAACCGGCGGTCGTGTTCATCACCGGCACCGCCGGCGCCGGCAAGACGACGTTCGTCCGGGGCTTCTCCGACTGGATGCGGACGACCGGCTACGACCCGGCGATCGTGAACCTGGACCCGGGTCTCGAGGGCAAGGAGCTCGACCCGGACGTCGACATCCGGGAGTGGGTGCGGCTCGCCGACCTCCAGGACGAGTACGGGCTCGGGCCGAACGGCGCGCAGATCGCGGCGGCCGACATGATCGCCCTGAAGGTCTTCGAGGTCAAGCAGGCGCTCAGCGAGCTCCGGGCGGACTACGTCCTCATCGACACGCCGGGCCAGATCGAGCTCTTCGCGTTCCGGGAGGCGTCCAAGGCGATCGTCGACGCGCTCGGCGGGGACCGCGCCCTCCTCGCCTTCCTGTTCGACCCGGCCCTGGCCCGGGACCCGTCCGGGTTCGTGGCGCTCCTGATGCTCAGCGCGACGATCGAGTTCCGCTTCCGGGTGCCGATGGTCAACGTGCTGGCGAAGGCCGATGCCCTCACGCCGGACCAGCTCGAGGCGATCGTCGCCTGGTCGGACGAGCCCGACCGGTTGCGCGAGGCGGTGGCCGCCGCCACCCCGACGCCGGACGTGCAGCTCTCGACCGAGCTGTTCCGGGCGATCGAGGTGATGGGCCCGCTCACGGGGCTCGTGCCGGTCTCGGCGCGGGAGCGGACCGGGCTCGACGGCTTCTACCGGGAGTGCCAGCGGATCTTCGCCGGCGGCGAGGACCTCGAGCCGTCCCACGAGCCGACGGTGGAGTAGCCGCTCAGCCCTCGGTGAAGAACAACCCCATACCGGCGGAGGCCGACTCCTCCTCGTCCTTCAGCCGCCGGTAGAGCCGTTCGGCCTCGTCGCCGCTGAGGCGGCTGCCGGCCGTCCCGAGCAGTTCGCCGAGACGTCGTAGCGCCGGCTCGGAGCCTTCGAGCAGGACGATCGTCGTCCCCGAGGCCGCGCCGACACTCGGCCCGTCCCGGAGCTTCTGGCTCTGCCGCGAGACGAGGTCGTCCTTCAGGGCCGCGTCCAGTTCGCCGCGATGCTCGGAGGCGACGGAGTAGAGCGCCCAGGCCATCGCGGTCGCGACCCGGCGTCGCTATAAGGCCGTTGGCGGCGGCCGCCGTCTCGTCCCGGCCGGTCGACCGCCCGTCGCACGGAGATCCCGACCCGAGAGGCCTTGAGGGGCCCCGTCCCTCTACGGCCGTGTACTCGTCCACGGCGCAGGCGCCGGTCCTATTGCTCGGCTCGGCCCACGTGATCGACCTCGCCGGTCCGATCCGCCGGCGTCTCACCGACCGGATCCTGGACGGGATCGCGGTCGAGCTCGACCCGGAGCGCGCCCAGGCGCTGTTCGCCCCGCCGCAGGGCCAGCGACCCCGAGCGCAGGGCGTCCCGATGCTCGCCCGACTCTGGGGTCACCTGCAGCGACGCCTCGGCGCCGAGCTCGGGGGCGGCGTCGCCGGCGAGGAGATGAAGGTCGCCGCGGAGGTCGCTCGGGAGCGATCGCTCCCCCTCTTCCTCATCGACGATCCGATCCGGGCGACCCTGGCTCGGCTCCTCGCGTCGATGTCGGTCCGGGAGCGGGTCAGCCTCCTCGTGGGCGCGGTGCTCGGGCTGGTCGTCCCCTCGCGGGTCGTCGAGAAGGAGATGGACCGGTACGTCGAGCAGCCGGGCGAGTTCGCCGACGAGCTGCGGCGGGCGAGCCCGACGCTCGCCAAGGTCCTCCTCGACGACCGGAACGAGCACATGGCGGACCGGCTCGCGACGTTGCGGGCCCAAGGCTATGGCCGGCTCGCGGCGGTCGTGGGCGACGCCCACCTCCCCGGGCTCACCCAGGCGCTCCAGCGGCGGGGCGTGCCGGTGGAGGCGGTCCCGTTCCGCGACCTGCGGGGGACTACAGCACCGTCACCGCGCCCTTCGTAGCGTCGTCAACGGCCTTCTCGAACGCCGTGCCGAGCCCCTCGACCTCCGGGCTCGTGTGCTCCTCCAGCCGGCCGGCGTCGGAGAGCTCGGAGACGGCCGGCGCGACCGGCAGCCGGGCGAGCACCGGCACGCCGTACTCCGACGCCACCCGACCGACCCGGCTCTCGCCGAAGAGGGCGATCTGCTCGCCGCAGTGCGGGCAGCGGACGTACGACATGTTCTCCACGACCCCGAGGAGCGGAACGTGCAGGTCGCGGGCCATGTTCATCGCCTTCGTCACGATGAGGGCGGCGAGGTCCTGCGGCGTGAGGACGAAGACCATCCCGTCGATCGGGATCGTCTGGAACACGGTGAGGGGGACGTCGCTCGTCCCGGGCGGCATGTCGATCAGGAGGTAGTCGAGCCGCCCCCAGTGGACCGAGCCGAAGAACTGCGTGATGAGCCGGGTCACGAGCGGACCTCGCCAGATCACCGGCGTCTGCTCGTCCTCGACCATGAACTGTGACGACACGACCGGCACCCCCGAGCGCGAGACGGCGGGCTCGATCCCCTCCCCGCGGTCGACCAGCGGGCCGGTGACACCCAGGAGCTTGGGGATCGACGGACCGGTGATGTCGGCGTCCAGGATGCCCACGGTCCGTCCGCGACGTCGCAGCTCGAGGGCGAGCAGCGCGGTCACCGACGATTTCCCGACGCCTCCCTTGCCGCTCCCGACCGCGACGATGCGACCGAGGAGGCCCTTGTCCATCCGTTGCAACAGACCCCGGGGTCCGCGGGCCGGGCCCCCCGAGGGCGGCCCGTGCGCGTGCCCGGACGGCGGCGGTCCGGCCGCCGGCCCGTGGCCGCTCATCGCCTTTTCACGGGGCGTTGATATATAACGCACGGGAGCGTCGCGCCGGGTTCCGGAGCGATGAGCGTCGGGAGTTCTCCGGAGCTGGACGAGCTGTTCCGCCCGGCGTCCGTCGCCGTGATCGGCGCGTCGAACCGGCCGGGGAAGGTCGGGACGAGCCTCTTCCGCAACCTGCTCCGCTCCGGCTACCACGGGGTCGCCTATCCCGTGAACCCGTCCTGGAAGAGCGTCTCGGGGGTCCGCTGCTACCCCGACGTGGGGTCCCTGCCCGAGGTCCCCGAGCTTGGGGTCGTGATCGTGCCGGCCCGGGCCGTCGCGGCGACCCTGGACGAGCTGGGCTCGGCCGGGACGAAGGGCGTCGTGGTGATCTCGGCGGGGTTTCGCGAGGTCGGCGACGCGGGCGCCGCGCTGGAAGCGGAGGTCATCGCGCGCGCCAGGTCGCACGGGATGTCCCTGGTCGGCCCGAACTGCTTCGGGGTCTTCAACACCGATCCTGCCGTGGGGCTCAACGCGACGTTCAGCGAGTCCCTTCCTCCCGCCGGGAACATCGCCTTCGTCTCCCAGAGCGGGGCGCTCGGCGCCGGCATCCTCGAGTACGCCGCCTCGGAGCGGATCGGCTTCTCGAGGTTCGTCTCTGTCGGCAACCGGGCCGGGGTCGACGAGAACGACCTGCTGACGGCCCTGGACCGGGACCCCCGGACGCGGGTGATCCTGCTGTACGTCGAGAGTCTCGCCCACGGCCGCGAGTTCCTGGAGGTCGCCCGCGACGTCACCGAGCACAAGCCGGTGCTCGTGATCAAGAGCGGCCGGACGACCGTCGGGGAGCGGGCGGCGAAGAGCCACACCGGTTCGCTGGCCCGGTCCGGCTGGGACCAGCTCTACGACTCGGTGTTCGCCCAGTCCGGCGTGCTGCGGGTCGACTCGCTCGGCGGGCTCTTCCGCCTGGCGAAGATCTTCTCCTCGGGCCTGGCCCTGAACGGGCCCCGCCTGGCGATCCTCACCAACTCCGGCGGTCCCGGCATCATCGCGGCCGACGCGGCGGTTCGCCAGGGGCTCGAGCTGCCGGCGCTGTCGGAGAGCGTGCGCGCCGGGCTCGCCGCTCGCCTCCCGTCGATCGCCGCGGTCGCCAACCCGCTCGACATGACGGCGGACGTCGGGGCCGACGCCTACCGCACGACGCTCGAGGCCCTGCTCGCCTCGGGCGAGGTGGACGGCGCCCTCGTGATCTCAACGCCGACCGGCACCATGACGGGCGAGACCGTCGCCCGGGCGATCCTCGAGGCGAAGGCGACCAACCCGAAGCCGGTCGTCGTCTGCCTGTTCGGGCTCACCGATCTGTCGAGCGAGGCGTCGTACCTCGAGCAGCACGGCGTGCCGACCTACACGTTCCCGGAGGAAGCGGTCGAAGGCCTGGGGAGCCTGGCCCGGTACCGCGCCTGGCTGACGCGCCCGCGCGCCCCGGTCCGCACGTTCGACGTCGACCGGCCGAAGGCCGCGGCCGTCCTCGCGAAGGCCCGCGCCGCGGGCCAGGCCGTGCTGCCGGAGTACGCCGCTCGCGGCCTGGTCGAGGCGTACGGGATCCGCTGCCCCACGGCCCGGCTGGTGCGGACGGTGGAGGAGGGCGTCGCCGCCGCCGCCGAGATCGGCTACCCCGTGGTGCTCAAGGTCGCCTCGCCGGAGATCTCCCACAAGACCGACGTCGGCGGCGTCGCGGTCGGCCTCGGGGACGCCGACGCGCTCCGAGCGGCGTGGGAGCGGGTCGACCGGTCCGTCCGCGCCGCGGCCCCGCAGGCCCGCCGGGACGGGTTCGAGATCGAGGCCCAGGTCCCCGGGGGCAAGGAGGTCCTGATCGGGATCCAGCGGGACCCGAGCTTCGGCCCGATCGTCGTCCTCGCGCTCGGGGGGATCTACGTCGAGGCGTTGCGCGATGTGGCGTTCCGCCTCGCGCCGATGCGGCCGCTCTCCGCGCGGAACATGATCGAGTCCCTGCGGGGAGCGCCGCTCCTGCGCGGGGTCCGCGGCGAGGCCCCCAGCGACGTGGCCGCGCTCGAGGAGGCGATCGAGAGGGTCTCCCAGCTCGCCGTGGAGCAGCCGGACGTCGCGGAGTTCGATCTCAACCCGCTGATCGTGCGGCCGAGCGGGCTCGGGGTCGTCGCGGTCGACGCACGCGTCGTGCTCGCTCCTCCTTCCAGATCGGCACCGTCGCCTTGAGCTCGTCGATCAGCCACCGCGCCGCGGCGAACGCCTTGGCGCGGTGAGGGCACGCGACGGCGACGACCACGGCGACCTCGCCGACCCGGACCCGGCCGAGCCGGTGCTCCAGGAGCACCTCGCTCGCCCCGAACCGGCGCCGCGCGAGCCGCTCCAGGCGCGCGAGCGCCTTCCGTGCGGGGGCGAGGTCGACCTCGTACTCCAGCGCGACGACCCGTCGCGGGCCATGGACGTCGGGGCGAACGATGCCGGCGAACGTCACGACCCCGCCGCTCCCTCCCCGCGCGAGCCGGCGGTCCCGGGGCCCGAGGCGGAGCGGCTGTCGGACGAGGCGGACCGTCAGGGCTACCCCCCTCCGTACGGCGGGTGGACGGCGAGCTCGTCCCCCGGCCGGAGGATCTCGTCCAGGCGCGCGAGGTACCGGTCGTTCCGCAGGAAGCGGCTGACCCGCAGCGTCGGACGAAGCCGGGGGAACGCTTCGCCGAGCTCGGCCACAAGCTCGCGGGCGGGGATCCCGGATCCCGCGACCGGCCAGGTCAGGACCGGCCGCCCGACCACGACGCGGGCGGTCGCGTAGAGGCGCACGCGCACCGTCCGGGGCATCGCCGAGCGACGCGGACCGGCCCCGTAACGCTTGCCCGCCGACCCGTGGCGATTAATAGCGGGGCAAGCTCGTTCTCCCGAATGGCCGAGATCTCCGTCCGGGCCGGGGGCCAGGCGGGCGACGGGATCGCCTCGATCGGCGAGGCGATCGCCCGCGCCTACTCCCGGATGGGCCTGCACGTCTTCGGCCTGAACGCCTACCAGTCGGTGATCCGCGGCGGCCACGTCTGGTTCCAGGCCCGGGCCTCCGACGAGCGGGTGCACTCCCAGGGCGACGGGGCGGACGTCCTGTACGCCCTCGACCGGACCACGGTCGAGACCCACGTCAACGACCTGCGCCCCGGGGGCGTCGTGGTGCACGACCCGGAGAAGTTCGCCGTCGACGCGAAGGAGCTCCCGGCCGGCGTCCGAGCCCTCGGCGTGCCGACCCTCGAGATCGCCCGGAAGTACACGAGCCAGTCGATCCTGCAGAACGCCGGCGGCATGGGGGCGACCGCCTTCCTCGCGGGGATCCCGCTCGAGGTCCTGCAGAAGGTCCTGGCCGACTCGTTCGGTCGCAAGAAGGGCGACGTCGTCGACTGGAACCTCGGCGCCAGCGCGGACGGCTACCGGTTCGCGGAAGCCCACGCCAGCGCGGTGGACCGGGCGCCCGCCCGCGGCGGGGCGCCGAAGTTGCTCATGACGGGCAACCAGGCGATCGCGCTCGGCGCCGCGGCCGGGGGCTGCAAGTTCCTCGCCCAGTACCCCATGACCCCGGCGTCGTCGATCATGCACTGGATGGCGGCGCACGCGAGCTCGCTCGGCGTCGTCGTGAAGCAGGCCGAGGACGAGCTGGCGGCGATCAACATGGCGATCGGCGCGTCGTTCGCGGGGGTCCGCGCCATGACCGCGACCAGCGGCGGCGGCTTCTCCCTCATGGTCGAGGCCCTCGGCATGGCCGGGATGACCGAGACCCCGCTCGTGGTCGTGGAGTCCCAGCGGGCGGGCCCGTCGACCGGTCTGCCGACGAAGACCGAGCAGGGGGACCTCAACCTGATGCTCGGCGCGGGCCAGGGGGAGTTCCCGCGGGCGATCCTCGCCCCCGCCAACCCCGCCGAGGCGTACCGGGCCACCGTCGAGGCGTTCCGACTCGCGGAGAGCTGGCAGACCCCCGTGCTGCTCGCCAGCGACCTGCACCTCTCCGAGAACCTCGCGACGGTCGACCGGGAGGAGATCGTCGGCGGGGGCGTCGTTCCGTCGCTCGCGACGGTCACGCCCAACGGGCACGGCTACCTTCGGTACCAGTACACCGATTCCGGCGTCTCGCCCCGGTCGTTCCCCGGCCAGCCCGGGCTGCAGTACATCGCCGGCTCGGACGAGCACGACGAGCGCGGCCACCTGATCTCCGACGTCCGCTCCGGGCTCCCGAAGTGGGTCTCCGAGCGCCAGCGGATGATGGACAAGCGGATGCGCAAGCTCGCGGGGCTCGCCCAGGAGGTTCCCGCCCCCGAGCTCGAAGGACCGCCGGAGGCGCCGCTCACGTTCCTCGCCTGGGGGTCGACCGTCGGGGCGGTCCGCGACGCCCTCGGCGAGCTCGCCCGACGTGGGGTCCGGGCGAACCTCCTCAGGTTCCCGGCGGTCTACCCGCTCGAGCCTGAGCGGCTCGCCGCCCGGTTGGGGCACCTGGGCCGGACGCTCCTGGTCGAGGGGAACTACTCCGGCCAGTTCGGCCGGTTGCTGCGGGCGGAATCCGGCTTCGTCCCGACCTCCCGTCTCGTCAAGTACGACGGCGAACCGTTCTATCCTCACGAGATCGTCGCGAAGGCCCTGGAGGTGAGCCACGATGGCCGACAGTAGCGCCCGCGCCCCCCCGACCACCACCGGACCGGCGCTGCCGGTCGTCGGGAAGTCGGACACCCGCCCGACGTGGTGCCCGGGGTGCGGGGACTTCGGGGTCGTCGCCGGGATCGAGATGGCCCTCAAGCGGCTCGGCATCCCGAGCCACGAGGTCGTGATCGTCTCGGGGATCGGCTGCTCGTCGAACCTTCCGCACTTCCTCTCGTCGTACGGCTTCCACGGCATCCACGGCCGGGCGATCCCCGTCGCCGAGGGGATCCGCTGGGCGAACCACGAGCTCACCGTGATCGGCACGGGCGGGGACGGCGACGGCTTCGGGATCGGGGTCGGTCACTTCGTCCACGCCATGCGCCGCAACGTCGACCTGACCTACGTCACCATGGACAACCAGATCTACGGGCTGACGACCGGCCAGGCGAGCCCCACCTCGGAGCTCGGCCACAAGACCAAGTCGACCCCCGACGGGGTGATCGAGGCCCCGATCGACCCGATCGCGCTCGCGCTCGCCAGCGGCGCGACGTACATCGCCCGGGGCTTCTCGGGCGACGTGAAGCATCTCGCCGACCTCGTCGCGAACGGCATCCGCCACAAGGGGTTCGCCTTCGTCGACGTGCTCAGCCCCTGCGTGACGTACAACAAGATCAACACCTTCGACTTCTTCCGCCAGCGGATCTACAAGCTCGAGAGCTCCGGCCACGACCCCGCCGACAAGGTCGCCGCCTGGCAGCGGGCGCTGGAGTGGGGGGAGAAGATCCCGATCGGGCTGTTCTACCGCGCCGAGCGCCCGACGTACGAGGACCTCGAGGAGGTCCTCCAGGCCGGGCCGCTGGCCCGCCAGCCGGCCGGGATCGTCGACCTCCCGAAGCTCCTGGACGAGTTCGTCTAGCGACGTCCCCGCGGGGCCCTAGCCGCACCCCGGCGAGGCGGGACGGCAGGCGCTCGCGTTGAAGATCCAGGCGTCGCCCTCGTGGAACACCGTCGGGAACGTCCGCGTTGAGCCGACCTCCGCCGCGACGAGCGGCGCGGCCCAGAACGCGGGCCAGAGCCGGCTGTTGTTGCCGGTCACCACGACGTAGGCTAGCTCGAGCGCGCCGAGGGCCTCGCGCCCGCTCGCGTCCAGGGTGCCGTTGGAGAGCTCGCGGACGACGGTGGCGTAGGAGGCGTTCGCGCGCTGGAACCCGGGGAACATCGGATAGACCAGGACGATCCCCGGCGCGTACCCCGGCAGGAACTCTCCGGCGCTCCCCGGAGCGACCAGGACCCGCTCGCCGGCGGCGAAGTGCGTCGCGGCGTAGGCGAGCAGGGCGAAGTCGCCCGACGAGACGTTGCCGAAATCGTCGTACGTGCTCGTGAGCACGGGGGTGAGCGACGCCGGGGTCAGCACGGCCGCCGGTACCACCAGCACGATGGCCAGGACGATCGGCCCGTACGCCCCCGCGGAGCGGATCGCGGGAGTCCGCGGATCGGGGCCCGAGGGCCGCCGCCCAAGCTCGGGGGGACGTTCGAGCCGCGCGAAGGCGAGGCCCAGGGGGACCGCGGCGAGCAGCCCGTAGATCGTGAACAGCGCCACCGAGAGCTCCGCCCCGCTGGAGATGAACGCGAGGTCCTCGAGCCACGAGCCCGGAACGCCGGCGACGACGAGGAGCCCCGTCCAGCCGATCAGCGTCACCATCGCCGCCCCCAGGATCCCGGACGGCCCGCGCCATCGCCGATCCTCGGGACGCTCCGAACGGATCCAGAGCAGCGCGGCGACCCCCAGCACCAGGAGCGCCGCCAGCTCGACGCGGACGATCGGGATCGGCGAGAGCTCGACGTCGTGCGGGCCGAACAGGAACGGGTCGACCCCGCCGACGCCCTGGGCGAAGCTCAGCCCGGCGCGACTGCCGGGGCCGACCGTCAGCTCCCCCGCAAGGGTCGCGGGGATCGCCCGCGCCCTCGCGAGGACGTAGAGGGACGGCACCCCGGGGACGAGCGCCCCGGCGAAGGCGATGGACCAGCGCCCGAGCCAGGCCAGGAGCCGACCTCCGAACGCGGGCGAGCCCGCGACCCCCAGCAGGAGGAGCGCGGGGAGGAGCCATTCGGCGCCGATGACGTTGATCGCGGCCGAGTAGCCGAGCAGCAGCCCGAAGGCGAGCCCCTCCGCCACGGACGGCAGGCGTCGTCCGACCCAGACGTTCGCTTGGGCGGCCACGAGCAGCACGAGCGGGAGCGCGACGACGAAGTCGTTGCTCCCGCCGACGAGCGCCCGCGTCGCCGGGCCGAGCCATGCCAACGACACCGCGAACGCCGCTCCGACGGCGCGAGAGCCCGACCAGCGATGTCCGAGGACGTAGCCGCCCAGCGGAGCGAGGGCGACGAACAGCGGCGTCACCAGCAGCGACGTCCGGGCCGCCGGCAGCGCGAAGTCGAGCTGGGCCCACGCGAACCACACGGTCGTCCCCTGGGGGTACAGGATCGCCGGGGCGCCGTACGGCTGGAACGAGAGCGGAAGGCTCCCGTGCTGGGTCAGCAGGGCGACGTAGGTCGTCAGCAGCGACGCGTCGTAGGTGTTGCCCGTACCGATCGGGAACGCCGCCACGAGCTCCACGAGGAACAGTCCCAGGGCCGAGGCGAGCGCCAAGGCGGTCCAGCGGTCGACGATCCGGTCGCATAGGGGAGCCGAGGCCGCCCCCGCGACGCCGCGGCGCCGCCGCCGAGCGACCCGCACGAACACGACGACCGCGGCCACGGCGGGGATCGCGAACACGGCGGGCCGGACGAACGCCCCGATCTCGAGCGCGGCGAGGAGGTACATCGCCGCTCCGCCGAGGTAGAGGTCGAGCAGGGCGCGCTCGATCGGTTCGACGGCCCTCCACGGTCCCACCCAGCGCGCCAGGGAGCCGCGTACGGCCTCGCCGAGGACCACGGCCTGCAGGGCCCAGAGCAGGAGGGTGAGCGTCCAGAGCCCCTCGGGCGGGCCGGGGACGTTCACGGCCCTCGGACCGACGCGCGGGTTAATGACGCCGGGCTCGGGCAGGGCCTGGGCCCCGTGGGGACTCCCCCAGGTGGGCGCTCCGCGGGGCGCGCGCCGACCCTGGAGCGACCCCGCTCTCGGTCAATTCAGTCGGCACGCTTAAGTAGGCCGGCCCGTCGTCTGGAGGTCGAGGGTTGGCCGTGGCCGGTTCGTCCCGTGCAGGTTCGTCGCGCTTGCTGCCCCTCGGGCTCGCCCTGGGCCTGCTCGCCGTCGTCGTGCTCGCGGGCCTCCTGCCGAACACCGACACGGGGATCGTGAGCGCCTCGACGTGTACCTACGGTAACTGTCCGTCCTCGTCGCCGTTCCCCCTGTGGGCGGTGAGCGCGGCGGCGGTGATCGTCGTGCTGGCGATCATCCTGGCCCTGCTGCTGCTCCGCCGGGGCCGCCGGCGGCCCCCGCCCGCGGAGGTCGCGCCGGCCGCGACCACGGCGCCGGCGGCCGGCGGCGAGACCTGGACCGAGGGTCAGTCCCCGGAGTCCCAGCAGTGGAGCGAGGGATCGGGCGCGGACACCGGCACCGACACGACGCCCCCGGACGGCTCGCAGTAGCCGGCCCCGCTCGCGAAGGCTTCCTCGGGTAACGGAGTTCCTGCTTCGGGGCAGGGCCGACGTCGGTCGTCAGTCTTTTACCTCGGGAGGGCGGCCGGCGGCCGGGCACCGATCGTGGCGGCCGGGACCTCCCAGGACCTGCGGAGCGGCTTCGCCACCGTCACCACGGGGACGATCTTCCTGCTGGTCGCCACGATCCTGCTGGTCGGGTTCAACTTCGTCGCCCGGGTGGTGATCGTCCGGAGCGTCTCGCTCGCCGAGTGGAACGCGTTCTCCCTAGGGTTCACGCTGACGCAGGTGCTCCTCGCGGTCGGCGGACTGGGGCTGCCGCTCGCCGTGGCCCGCAGCCTGCCGTACGCCCGCGGGGACGCCGAGCGCCGGACCATCGTGCGCACCGCCCTCGCCCTCGGGAGCGGCGCCGCCGTGGTCACCGGGGTCGTCCTGCTCCTCATCGGGGGGGAGGTCGGCCGCAGCCTCGGCTCCTCGCAGGTCGGCTTCGGTCTCGAGTTCTTCGCCATCGCGGTGACCAGCCTGATCATCGGCACCCTCCTCGCGGCGGTCTTCCAGGGGTTCTCGAACGTCACTCCCAACGCCCTGTTCCTGCAGATCGTCAGTCCGGGGTTGTTCGTGGTGTTCCTCGCGGCGGCGTTCCTCCTTCCGCCCGGGCGGTTGACGTTCCCCGACGCGCTCGTCGCGTACGCGGCCGCGGCGGTGGTGACGATGACGGCCGTCATCGTCTACAGCGTCGCGCGCCTACCCCACGAGCTCCTGCACGGCCCCGGGGACCGGTCGTCGCGTTCCGCCCTGCTGACCCTCGCCGTGCCGCTGTTCATCACCGGCGTGATGTCGAGCGTCGCCGGCTACGGCGACACGCTCGTGCTCGGCGCCTTCCACTACGCCCAGGTCGGGACGTACACGGCGAGCCTCACGTTCGCCCGGCTCGTCCAGGTCGGCGTCTCCGCCGCGTCGTACATCTTCCTACCGGTCGCCTCGGGGTTCCTCGCCCGCGGGGACCGCCGTGCGGTGCGCCTGACCTACGTCACGGTGACGAAGTGGCTGACGGTCTTCTCGTTGCCGCTGTTCATGGTCTTCGTCTTCCTCCCGTCGTCGTCGCTCTACCTCGTCTACGGGCCGAACTACTCCACGGTGATCCTGCCGCTGCAGATCGTGGTGACGGGAGCGTTCGTCGGGACGCTGCTCGGCCCCTCGTGGACGGCCCTGATCGCCGCCGGACGCGCCCGGCTCGCGGCGATCAACTCGGTCGTCGCGGGCGCGGCGGACGTCGTGCTCTCGGTGGCGCTAGTACCCCGGTACGGGGCGGCCGGAGCGGCGGTCGCCTGGTCGATCGCGAACGTGCTGTACGCGGGCCTCTGCCTGGCGCAGGTCGCCGCGGCGGACGACTACCACCCGTTCGGCCGCGACTTCCTATTGCCGTTGGGCATCGTGGGCGTGCCGGTCGCCGCCGTGCTGGGCGTCTTCCGACCCCACCTCGCGCCGCTCGCCCTCCCCGTCGTGGTCGTCGGGTTCGCCTTGGCGTTCGCGTTGGTGGCGACGGCCACCGGGCGCGCCGACGAGGGGGACCGCCTGCTCCTCGAGGCCGTCGAGCGGCTCCTTGGGCGACCCCTGCCGTTGGTGCGACGTTGGGCCCTTGCCCTGCGGGGGGGACGGCGGTGAGCGGTGGGCGGGCCCTCCTCTCGCAGGTCGTTCAGGACCGCCGCAGCCCAGCGAGCGAAACTCAGGACTTCGGGCCAAACGTGAACACCGTCTCGCCCTGCCAGACCTTCTGACGTAGTGGGAACCCTTGACGTTGGACCAGGTCTAGGATCGCGACCTTGGCCTCGGGAGGTATGAAGGATCTATACGGGAGGCCGCCGGAGATGTACCACTGGAGCTCTCCGTAGCCTGGGTCGTCGTGCCCACGTACTTTGAGGCGAGTTCGAACCAGCGTCAGATCGTAGACCCGCTGCTTCGAGGACGGGTAGAGGAGTATGATGGCGTTGTCCGATAGAACCAACTCGTGGGCGCCTTGCGCCAGGGAGAGTGGTGCTAGGACGAACGGGACTTCCAAGAACGGGAGAGGAAGCAGAGTAAACTCGGTGGATGGGTTCAGACCTTGCGTGCTGAACCTGACGTAGTAGATTGCGAAGAACAGGAGATTGATGAGCACGAGGCCACCAATCATCACGTAATGCTTCTGCCGGTTCTGACTCACTCGCCAAGCGCGTGCCTGCAGTTCGCGTAGGTCGAAGCGGATTTTCAAAGCGCCGATCACTCGCTACCTCAGAAGAAGCCGGCCAACTCAGCAGTTGCACCGATGGCGGTCGCGGCGTCCAAGTACGTGCTCAGGGTATCCAGCGTCCTAAGCGACGGTTCGGTGAAGAATGGAGTGATTTCATCGATGAAGAACCCTGTCCAGGAAACTACCGCGCCGGCCAGCGCAGTCTGCCAGTCCTTGTTCGAATACGCATAGCCGGCGAACGCGATGCCGCAGATCCCTAAGGCGAACCCCACTTCGACGTTGAAGAGGGGGTCGTTCGCGGTCCCTTGGGCGATCAGCTCCCCGGCCAGGCCGCTACTTGCATAGGCACCGACGTCGGAAACCGCGGACCCCACGGCCGAGAATCCGCCTAGGAGGGTGGAGTTCCCACACGCGGCCTGATAGCTCGCCTGATCGACCGAGCAGATAGCGTCGCGGATCACCGTCGCCGCCTCCCCGACGTCTCGGGACTCTCCCAGCGAGGCAGCATCGAGCGGAGAGTGCGAGATCGCGTCCTGCACCCCAACCGACACGAGCGCGCTCACAAGCAGGCCCAAGATGAAGCCTGCCCCGGGGACGACGCCTTCCACGATCGTGAGCACGGTCAGGAGGATGGTCGCGACCAGGAGCCCCAGGAGGAAGACCGATCCACCGAGACCGTCCCACCACTGAGCGATGGTCGCCGGCGACGGGTCAGCGATCAAGGCGGCTGTGTTCACCGTTTCTGTCGCTGCATAGGCGATGAACAGGGCGATCAGGGGCCCGAACAGCGGGTCGAGCACGTCGGTGGCGAGGGTCTTCAGAGCGGTTCCGATCAAGGTCAGTAGGGCTGCGTCGAGCGCCGCCCCGAAGAAGACCAGTCCTTCGACGACCGCGCCGAAGTCGAAAACTACTTGCCAGACGCCCTCGAAGAATCCATTGAGCGTGTTGTTTAGTTCAGTGCTGACCGACGCCGCCCAACCCTCGAACGCCACGATCCAGTCGCCCGAGAAGAAGTAGCCTACACCCTCGACGAACCACTCCGGGATGCTCGTCAGCGCCTCCCACACGCATCCGAGCCAGGAACAACCACCGGTCTGCGAAGTCTGAACCTCGGTCGGGGGGCCATAGACCGCCGAGTAGACCAGCGTCGCGTTGGGGATCGCCGTGAGCACCGCCCACGAGAGGCCGAGCCCATACAGCTGGGGGGTCACCTCCTCGACCGTGCCGTTGACCCCCTCGGTCGTGTTGTCCAGCAGCGCCGCCAGCAGGAGATCGAGGCTCGGCACCGGCCCGAGGTTCACCTCCTGACCGGTCGTCAGATTGTCGTACGTCGTGTTGTTGACGTTCACCAGGAAGAGCCCCTGCAGCGAGCCCCCGGCATCCGTCGCGTCCTCCAGGGTGGGGTCGGAAGGCAACCCCCCCGCGTTCGTGCTCGTGGCATTCGCCCCGTCAAGGTTCACGTTCACGAACTCCGGGCTGGTGTCGAGCACCCCGTACTCCGGGAAGTCGCAGACCCCGGACGAGTCGCTGTCCCCTGCGGTCTCCGGCAGGGACCGTTGCTGCCAGTAGCACGACAGCGACCCCAACGGTCCCTCCCAGTTGTCGCCCGTCAGGTTCTGCATCGCCTCCGCCTCCGCCGACCCGATGAGCGGGGCCGTGTCGCTCCAGAACGGGCTCGGCTCCGGCATCGGTTCGTTCCGCAGCAGGGCATACCCCAGCGTCGTGTTCAGGAACTGCGTCCTCGGGACCAGGAACGCGTTCGGTCCCGGCTGCAGCGTCAGCTGGCACGTCGAGGCACTGTCCGGCTCCGGGATCGGGTCCGAGGTCACCGGGGTCGTGGAGTTCACGTTCACGACCACCACGTCGAAGGCGTCCTCCCCCACATACTCCGACTGCCCGTCCGGTAGCGTCCTCAGCGTCCCGCCCCCCGGGGGCACCAGGAGGTACGTCGGGACCTTCGCCCCTAGGTCCACCGCGCTCACCGAGACGTTGAGCGAGAACGCCAGCTCCGAGCCGGTGCAGTCGTCGTCGAGGGAGAGGTTCTGGGTGCCCCCGACCAGCAGGTCGTAGTCGACCGTGAGCTCCGGCGGCCGCTCAGCCCATCCAGATCGCCGCCGGCCCATCGGGCCCTTGGGCGGGTCCTTGCGAACGGCTCCAACACTCTCGCCATGCTTACATAGGACCACTTGCATGGAACGACCCTAGCCCGGCCCAGGCTAGAAGACGGCTGATGAACCGCAGGAACCGCGCGATCGTCCATCTGTCGCTAGGTCTAGGCATGCTCGCGGTCGTGGTCGCCGCGGGCTTGAGCCCGAACGCCGGTATCGTGCAGGCGAGCTCGAACTGCACGTACGGGTCGTGCCCGTCTTCCTCGCCGTTCCCGCTCTGGGGGATCGCCTCGGCGATCGCCGCGGTGCTCGTGGCGCTCCTCCTCGCCTTCCTGCTCATCCGCCGCCGCCGACGCCCCGGCCAGCCGCCCTCCGAGTGGCAGGGCCCGGGGACGGCGGGCGGGACACCGCCTGCCGCCGTCGGCGGCGGCGGGGCCCCGTA
>JASIDM010000071.1 GCA_030044695.1 Thermoplasmata archaeon | reverse complement strand
CACGCTCGACCGCTACGAGGCGGTCTACCTCGCCGAGATGGGCCGCGCCGAGCTTCGCGCGGCGTCGGGGAGGCCGGTCGGCTGGGCGGCGGCGTTCCGGCGGGCGGTGCGAGCCGAAGCGGGCTTCGCCGTGCGCTATCTCGTGTACCGGGACCTGCGCCAGCGGGGGTACGTGGTCCGGGCCGGGCCTCCTCCGGTCGCCTTCTCCGTCCTGCCGCGCGGGGGGATCCTCCACAAGACCCCGTCCCGGTTCTGGGTCGAAGCGCTCAGCGAGCGCGAGCCGTTCGACCTCGCCCACGTCGTCGAGCTCGCCGATCGCGCCCAGACGGCGCGCAAGCTCCTCTGGCTGGGGGTGGTCGACGAGGAGTCCGATCTCACGTACTACCGGCTTCGCCGGCCCGCGCCGACGGGCGCCGTGGTGCCGGCCCCGCTCGCCCAGCCGACGGAGGGCTGGCTGAGCGAGGACCGGGTGACGGTCCACGCCCCCGACGCCGTCGACGGTCTCGGCAAGCTGCTCGCCTACGGGAGCCGCGTCGGCGGTCGCCTCGAGCTCTCGCTATTGGAGAGCGCCTACCTCGCGGGGCTCGGCCAGCTGGTGGTCCGCGACGCCGGCAGCGGCCGGCGGATGCCGCTCGAACGGCTGGAACGTCGCGCCCGCCGGCTCGACCCGAGGTTCTCCGAGCGCCTCGCCGCCTACCGGGAGCTGCGGGGGCGTCGGCTCGTCGTCAAGACGGGGTTCAAGTACGGGGCCCATTTTCGGGCCTACCCCCGGAACCCCGAGCACGCCCACGCCCGCTACCTGGTCCAGGCCCTGCCCGAGCGGCACGTCGCCACCTGGCCCGAGGTCGCGGGCGCCGTGCGCGTCGCCCAGGGGGTCCGCAAGGAGTTCCTGGTCGCGAGCGTGGCGCGCGGCGCCCCGGTCCGGTTCCTCTCGCTCGAACGGATCCGGCCCTAGGTCCGCGTTCGCCCAGCACGAGACGACGCGCGAACGGAGTTCCCGTCCTGGCGTGGCGACGACCGTTCGCCGGCCCTCCCGGTCACGGACCGCGCGGCCGCGACGATCGGGGCGAGCCACCGTCCCACGGCCCGGGGCGTGGCCCCTCGATCGAGCTCGACCTGGAGCGCCGTGCCCACGACCACGCCGTCCGCCCCGCTCGCCAGGGCCGTGCGCGCGCTCTCTCGATCATGGACGCCGAACCCAACGAGCACAGGGAGATCCCGCGCCGCGTGCGCGGCTCGAACGAGCGGGCCGAGCGCCTGGGCCGGTGACGGGTCACGGGTTCCCGTGGTGCCGAAGCGCGAGACGAGGTAGAGGAATCCGGAGGAGCGGCGGGCGATCCGAGCGACCCGGGCCGCGGAGGCGGCCGGGGCGGCGAGCAGCACGTGCGCGATCCCCGCGTCGTGGCAGGCCCGTCGCCAGGGCGCGGCCTCCTCCAGCGACAGGTCGGGGACGATGAGGCCGCTCGCGCCCGCCGCGCGGAGCTCGCGCGTCGCCCGACCCAACCCGCGGGCCCAGACCGGATTGGCGTAGGTCATCACCGCGGTCGGCAGGATTCGGCTCGCCTGGCGCGCGGCACCGAGAAGGTCCACCCATCGGGTCCCGTGCGCGAGCGCGCGGTCGGCCGCCGCCTCCAGAACCGGTCCGTCGGCGATCGGGTCGGAGAACGGGAAGCCGAGCTCCAGCGCGGTGGCGCCGGCGTCGGCGAGCGCCGTCACGGTCGGCGCGAGCCGGCCGCTCCGGGCCCGGTCGACCATCAGGTACGGGAGGACGATCCCCTCGCCGGCGGCGCGGGCGCGGCTAAGCGCGGGCTCGAGTCGCTCCACGGACGACCTCCAGGTCCTTGTCCCCGCGCCCGGAGAGGGTGACGACGACCCGCTCTCGGGCGGGTCGGCGTCGGGCCTCGCGGACGGCGGCGTAGATCGCGTGCGCCGGCTCGAGGGCCGGGAGGATCCCCTCGTCCTCGGCGAGCCAGCGGAACGCCGCGAGCGCCCCGTCGTCGTGCACCGCGACGTAGCGCACGCGGCCCGAGTCCCGGAGAAAGGCGTGCTCCGGGCCGACGCCGGCGTAGTCGAGGCCGGCAGAGATGCTCGCCGTCTCCGCGACCTGGCCTTCGCGGTCCTCGAGGACGTAGGAGTAGGCGCCGTGCAGGATGCCGGGCCGGCCCCGGCCGAGCGTCGCGGCTCCGTACCGGGCCCCCCGAGGCCCGCCGGCCTCGACCCCGAGCAGCTCCGTCGGGAGCCCGAGGAGCGGGCGGAACGTGCCGATGGCGTTCGAGCCGCCCCCGACGCAGGCGACGGCGAGGTCGGGCGGCCGTCCGAACTCCCGTTCGGCGTCGCGACGGATCTCCCGGCCGATGACGCTCTGCAGCTCGGCGACGATCGAGGGGTACGGATGCGGTCCGACCGCCGATCCGAGGAGGTAGTGGGTCGTCCGGACGTTGGCGATCCAGTCGCGCAGGGCGGCGTTGATGGCGTCCTTCAGGGTGCGATGGCCGCTGGTCACCGGCACCACCTTCGCGCCGAGCAGGCGCATCCGCTCGACGTTCGGGCGCTGTCGGGCGACGTCGACCTCGCCCATGTACACCTCCGTCCGCAGGCCCAGCGCCGCCCCGAGCATCGCCGTCGCGACCCCGTGCTGGCCGGCGCCGGTCTCGGCGATCAGCCGCGGCTTGCCCATGCGCACGGCAAGCAGCGCCTGGCCGAGCGCGTTGTTGAACTTGTGCGCCCCGCCGTGGAGCAGGTCCTCGCGCTTCAGCCAGATCTGCGCGCCGCCGGCGCGCCGGCTGAGGCGCGCGGCGTGGTAGAGCGGCGTCGGCCGACCCCCGAGGGTGCGGGCGAGGCGCGCGTGCTCCCGGCGGAACGCCGGGTCGCGCCGCGCTTCGCGCCAGGCCTGCTCCAGCTCGACGAGCGCCGGGACCAGGGTCTCAGGAACGTAGGCCCCGCCGTACGGTCCGAAGCGCCTACCCATCGCCCTTCTCGAACGCCTCGACCGCCGCGGTGAACGCGCGCATCCGCGCGGGGTCCTTCTCGCCGGGGGCCCTCTCGATCCCCGAGGAGACGTCGACGCCCCACGGACGGACGCTCCCCAAGGCGTCCCGGACGTTCTCGGGCGTGAGTCCCCCCGCCAGGATGAACTTGCGGCCGGGATGGCTGTCGACGAGCTTCGCGCAGACCTCCCAGCTCGGACGTACCCCGCTGCCCCCCGGCAGCGGCTGACCCGCGGCGTCGAGGTGGACCCGCGGATACTCCTCGGGCGGCGGGATCGCCGGGACGTCGGCCCCGCTGCCCTCGGGGCCGACGGGGATCGACGGCACGAGATGGTGCCGCTCGAGGTACTCCAGGCCGTCGGGGACGGCCCCGTAGACCTGGATCCGATCGACGCCGACCTCGTCGAAGAGGCGGCGGATCAGTTCGACGCTCGGCGCCACGACCACCGCCCACGCCTCCGCCTCGGAGGGGAGACGCTCGATGAGCCGGGCGGCGTTCTCCGGGGCGATGTTCCGCGGCGACGCGTCGACGCCGATCACGAAACCCGCCGCCCCTCCGGCCGGGACCTCGCTGACCTCTTCCGGGCGACGCAGGCCGCAGAACTTCACGAACGTCCTCACGGACCGGCCTCCCCGGGCACCCTTCGGAGCGACGCGAGGAACCGACCCGGCTGCGCGGCTCGGGCGACGGCACTGCCGACGAGGAGCCCGTCGCAGCCCCGGGTCCAGAACTCCCGCGCCTCCTGGGGTCCCTCGACGCCGCTCAGCCCGAGGAGGGGCCGGAGCCCGAGGTCCGCGGCGCGCTCCAGGGTCGCGTAGGCCCGGGGTCGATCGAACGCGAGCGCCCCGAGGTCCCGGGTGTTGACCCCGAACACGTCCGCCGACACGCCGTCCACCTGTGATAATTCTGCCGGGTCGTGCAGCTCGAGCAGCACCTCGAGCCCGAGTTCGTGGGCGCGTCGCGCCAGGTCCCGCGTCGACGCGCGGAGGGCTCCGGCCCGCTCCAGCCTCGCGATCAGCAGGATCGCGGAGGCCCCGGTGCGAGCCGCCACCTCGAGCTGTCGTTCCTCGAGGACGAACTCCTTGAACAGCACGGGCAGCTCCGTGCGCCCCGCGAGGTCCGCGACGTGCGCCGGCGACCCGTCGAAGCCGTACCCGGTCGCCAGGCAGGAGTACGCCACGACCCCCTCCACGGCCGTCGCCGCCAGGAACTCCGGGACGGACCGGGGCTCGGGGAGGGGAGAACGGGCCCCCGGCGAGCGCCGCTTGTACTCGACGACCAGCGCGCCGCGAGCGCTCTCCCGCTGGACGGCCGCCTTGAAGCTCGCGGGAGCCTTCGGCCGTCGGGCGGGGACGCCGGCGTCGTAGGTGGCCGACGCGATGGCCTCCCGGACCCGGGGGACCACCTCGTCCAGGAACGAGCCGGTCATCGCGCCTCGCGGCGGAACGGGGCGGCGACCTCACGCAACTCGGAGAGGAGCTCCGAGGCCTCCCCGCCGTCGAGCACGACCCGGGCCCGGTCCACGCCGTCCGAGAGCGTCGGGGCGCGCCCCGTGAGCCACAGCGCCGTGCCGCTGGTCAGGAGGACCGACCCCCGGCGAGCGCCATCGCCCCCCTGCAGGACCCGCTCCGCCTCGGCCGCTGCCGCGGGCGGAGGCAACGCCGTCCAGGACCCCTGGCGCTCGGCCGGGGCGAGGTGGGCCTCGGGTCGGACGTAGCGGACCCGACGGCCCCCGTCGGTCCAGACGTGGGCGGTGGTGCGGGCCTGCGGGGAGAACTCGTCGCAGCCGTCGTCGGACGACATCGCGACCCCGCGGTGGACCCCGAGTCGGGCCAGGACCTCGGCGAACGTCCGGGCGAGCTCAGGGTTCGGCGCCCCGGCGAGCTGGTACGGCACGCGGGCCGGATTGCTGAGCGGGCCGAGCCGGTTGAAGATCGTCGGGATCCCGAGGGTGCGTCGCACGGTCGCCACCGCCTTCGTCGCCGGATGGAAGAGCGGGGCGTGGAGGAAGGCGATCCGGCGTGCCCGGTACGTCGCCCGTGCGAGGTCGACGGAGGACGCGACGGGTAGCCCCAGCGCCTCGAGCAGGTCGGTCGAGCCGCAGAGGCCGCTGGCCGAGCGGTTGCCGTGCTTGACGACCGGGACCCCCGCCGCGGCGACCACCAGGGCGCTCACCGTCGAGACGTTGAACGATGGCGTCGGCGCTCCCCCCGAGCCGCAGAGGTCGATCGGCGCGTCGTCCTCGGGCACCGGGAACGGCGTGGCCCGTCGGCGCAGCTCCGCGGCGAACGCCGCGAGCTCCTCCGGGGACTCCCCTCGCGCCGCCAGCGCGACGAGGAGGCCGGCCCGTTCGGCGTCGCTCCCGTCCGGGGCGAGCAGACGGTCGAAGACCTCCCTCGCCTCTTCCGGGGCCAAGGGACGTCGGTCGAGGAGGCGGCCCAGCACCGATCCCGTCACCGGCGCGCTCCGGCGAGGAAGTTCGCGAAGATCGCCGGCCCTTCCCGCGTGAGGTACGACTCCGGATGGAACTGGACCGACTCGATCGCCTGCCGGCGATGCCGCAGGGCCATGAGGACCCCTCCCTTCCCCCAGGCCGAGATCTCCAGCTCGCGAGGCACCGAGCCGGGATCGACGACCAGGGAGCGGTACCGGGCGGCTTCGAGCGGAGAGGGGATCCCGGCGAACAGTCCCCGGCCGTCGTGGTCGATCCGGGTCCGCTCGCCGTGGACGGGGGCACGCGCCCGGACGACGCGGGCCCCGTACCGCTCGGCCAGGAGCTGGTGCCCGAGGCAGACCCCGAGGAACGGGCGCTCCCGCTCCCAGCGCGCGAGCAGCAGGCGCGATAGCCGTGTCCTTCGCCGATCCCCCGGGGAGCCCGGACCCGGCGAGAGCACGATGGCGTCCGGGTCGAAGCGGATCGCCTCGGTCGGGGGCTCGGTCGAGCGCACGCACCGGACCGTCGGCCCCTGGGCCGCGATCGCCTGCTCGATGTTGTGGACGAACGAGTCCTCGTGGTCGACGAGCAGCACCTTCATCGGAACCGTCCGGCGAGTGTCCCCTCGACGACCGAGAGCTTGGCGAGGGTCTCGTGGAACTCGCGCGTCGGCCCGGAGCGGTGGACGATGCCGGCCCCGGCGGCCGTGTACAGACGATCGCCCGCGCCGAAGGCGGAGCGGATCGCCAGGGCGAACGTCGCGCGGTGTCGCGGCTCGAGCAGCGCCACCGCTCCGCCGTACGGCCCGCGCCAACTGCCCTCCTCCTCGCGGAGGAGCTCGGTCGCCCGGATCTTCGGCGCGCCGCTCACCGTGCCGGCCGGGAACGCGGCGCGCAACACGTCCCACGGTCGGACCCTGGCGCCGAGCTCGGCCCCGACACGGCTCACCAGGTGCTCGACGCGCGCGTACCGCACGAGCCGCTCGCTCCAGAGCAGGCGGACCGAACCGGGGCGGGCGACGCGGCCCAGGTCGTTCCGGGCGAGGTCGACGAGCATCCGGTGCTCGCAGAGCTCCTTCGGGTCCTGGGCCAACGGCGCCCGGGCACCTCGCGAGCTCCGGGGAAGCGTGCCGGCGATCGGGTCGATGTACGCCGAGCGTCCGGCGACTTCCGCCACCGACTCCGGGCTGGCGCCGACGATCTCGCGGTCGCCGAAGCGCAGGTAGTAGAACGCCGAGTACCGCTCGGCTGCCCGCAGGGCCCCGGCGCGCCGGAGCAGGTCGTCCGGCCTGGGCCAGCTCCGTCGGTGGGCCACCACGACCTGGAACGCCTCGCCGGCCCGGATCGCCCGGACCAGCCGCCGGACCGCGCGCTCGAACCGGGCCCGAGGGAGGGTGTCGTCCAATGGGGCGCCGACCGTCGACCGCGGGGCCGCGCGACGGCTCGGCCGCGTGACCTCGGCGCGCTCCACCCGAGGCACCAGCGCGAGCTCGCCCAGAGGGAACGGCGACCCCGCCGGGAACTTCCTCAGCGCGGGCTCGAACACTCCCACGGCATCGAAGCCGAGGTAGCCGGCGATCGCCCCGGAGGCATGCCGCGCCAGGAACCGGTCGAGCGCGTCCCCGGTCGCGTCCGCGTCGGTCGACGGCCGCAGCACCACGGTCTCGGCCGCTCCGGTGTACCAGCGCGCGCGGGCCGTCGTTCCGCCACGGCTGACCGTCTCGACGTAGCCGGCGACCTCGGACGGGCCCACCGCCGCGACGAACCGCTTCCACGGGTCCGTCATGCGCGGACCCTCACCAGCGCCTTGTGCAGGGCGCGGACCACCTGCCGTCCCTGGCGGTCCGCGACGGCCAGCGAGAGGGCTCGCGGGGTCGCGCTGAACCCCTCCACGCCCGCCACGGCCGCCTTGGGGAGCCGATGGAGGTCGCCGAGCACGCCGTCCCCGATGACCGTGACCAGCGCCACGGCGGTCGGACCGTCGACGGTCACCCCGTCCTCCCCGGTGATCGGGGCGAGCGCACGGAGCGCTCCGGCGACCGAGCGGGGCTCGAGGATGAGGCAGAGCAGGGCCGAGGACGTGAACAGCTGGACGACGTTCACGCCCGCCTTCCGTAGGCGCTCGGCGACCTCCGAGACGATCCCGGGACGCTGGCGCCCGCCGGGGACCCGGAGCCGGAGCAGGCGCAACGGACGCAGCATCGTGAACGCCCGGTTCCGGCGACCGCGTCGGCTGGGCCCGATCGCCGTCGACACCGCGGGGTCGTCGAGGGAGCGGACGACGATCGGCACGCCGTGGGCTCGCGCCGGCTCGATCGTCAGCGGGTGCAGGACCCGGGCCCCGAACTGGGCGAGCTCCTCGGCCTCCTCGTAGGAGAGCGCCGGGATCGGCTGCGCCTCCGGGACGTCCGCCGGGTCGGCGGAGAGCACCGCGACGTGGCGCTTCACCAGCTCGAGCCGGCGGGCGCCGACGAGCGCCGCCAGCGCGGCCGCGGAGTAGTCCGAGCCCCCTCGTCCGAGGGTCGCCACGCGCCCCTCGAGACTGCGGCCGAAGAATCCGGTGACGACCGGCACGTCGCCGCGGGCGAGCAGGCGCGCGAGCCCTCGGCGGACCGGGACGCGGGAGCGGTCGAGCAGGATGCACGACGCTCCGTAGGCATTGTCCGTGATCAGCCCGAGATGGTCGGCCTCCACGGCGGTCGCGGGGATGCCGGCGCTCCGCAGGGCCCCCGCGATCCAGTGGGCCGCTAGGCGCTCTCCCTGGCTCAGCACGCGGTCGACGAGCGGAGGGTCCGGAGCCCGACCGCGCTCCACGGCGCGGAGCAGCCCGCCCAGCCTCTCGAGGTGCCGTCGCCCCGCCGGTGGGAGCGCCGGGTGCAGGGCGGTGACCTCGGCAAGGAGCCGTCGGTGCGAGGCCCGGTCCCGGGGCGTGCGGACCGCCGCCACCAGCAGGTCGGTGACCCGCTCCCGAGCCGAGACGACCACGACGACCCGACGTCCGCGGCGGCGGGCCTCGGCGACGGCCCGGACGACGCGGCCCGGGTCGGCGAGCGAGGCCCCGCCGAACTTCACGACGAGCGGGCCGGCGGTGCGCGAGGCGGTCATTGGCCTCTCCTCCCGAGCAGCCCGAGCTCGTAGGCGAGCTCGGCGTTGAGCACGGAGCCCCCGGCGCCTCCCCGGACGGCGTTGTGGGAGAGCGCGAAGAACCGCAGGAACGGCGGCTCCCACCGCAGGCGCCCCACCGATACCGCCATCCCGCGGGCCCGCGCCGGCTCGCCGGCCCAGCGGTCCCGCAG
>JASIDM010000070.1 GCA_030044695.1 Thermoplasmata archaeon | reverse complement strand
AATCGAGCGTGACAACTGCGAGGTCGGGGTGACCGCCCATCCAAAATGTGGGCTGCCCCCCTATTGCTCTATTGAGGATGGACTCCAGTGCCGCTCCGAACGCCGCTACGATCCAGGGCACGGCTGCACCCCCGTTTCGCCTAAGCCATGTCCTCCGCTTCGACCGGGGATTGCGGGTCCCTGAGACGGACCCGTGCGGCTTGTCGGCGATCGTTTTAGTTCCTCACCACTTGCTCTAGTTTCGAAGCCCTGCTCGAAGGCTCTCGCACCGTGAGCGCCACCCGCCGTGAAACGGGAGGCGTTTAGAGCCCCTTCGGGACGCGGCCACCCGCTCCTGCAACAGTTCCTGCGGAGCCGATGGGTTATATACGGCGGACACGGCTCGGGGTGGACTGCTGACAACCGTCCGACAAACGGGCGAGTTCCGGCGACGAGGAAGGTCAGGAGGGAGAGCCGGTGTACCTGAAGCGTCTCAAGCTGCGGAACTTCAAGTCGTTCGCCGGCGCGACCGAGATCCCGTTCGCCCCCGGGTTCACCGGCGTGGCCGGGCCGAACGGGATGGGGAAGTCCAACATCTCCGACGCGATCCTCTTCGTCCTCGGCCCCACAAGTTCGAAGGCGCTGCGCGCCGAGCGGCTGCCTCAGCTGTTCTCCAACGGGGGCGCGTCGAAGAAGGCCGCCACCGAGTGCGAGGTCTCGCTGGTCTTCGACAATTCCGACCACCTCCTGCCGTCGGACGCGAGCGAGGTCGAGGTCAGCCGCTACGTCAAGCTCGCGCCCAGCGACCCGGACGGCTACTACTCGTACTTCTACGTGAACGGCCGGCGCTCGACGCAAGGGGAGATCGACGCCCTCCTCGGGCACGCCCGGCTCAGCGGGGACGGCTACAACCTCGTCCAGCAGGGCGACGTCAATCGCATCGTCACCATGGGCCCGGTGCCGCGCCGCACGCTCGTCGAGCGGCTCGCGGGGATCAGCCAGTACGACGAGGAGCTCGATCGCGCCGGGACGAAGCGCGGGGACCTCGAGCAGAACCTCGGGCGGATCCAGACCCTGCTCGGCGAGGTGAAGAGCCACCTTGCCGCGCTCGAGGGTCAGCGCCTCCAGGCGATCCAGTATAAGCAGCTCCTGGACGACAAGCGCCGGAACGAGGCGCGGCTCGCCCGATCGACGCACCGGCTGGCCGAGCACGAGCTCGCCACCTGCCGGTCCCAGGTCGAAGGGGCCCGCCGCGAGATCGCCCGGCTCGAGGCCGAGCGCGCCCGTCTCGCGGGCCACCAGGCCGAGCTGACCGAGGCGATCGACCGGCTCGAGCGGGAGATCGCCGAGGCCGGCGGGGCCGCCGCCCAGAAGTTCAAGGCCGAGCTGGACGAGAAGAAGCTCGCCCACGCCCGCGCCGAACAGTCGCTCGCCAACCTGCGGGAGGGGCTGGATGGCCTCGCTCAGCAGGCCGGTGAGCTCGAGAAGGCGCTCGCTTCGGACACCGGCCAGCGAGAGGGGCTCGCGGGCAAGGCGAAGACCCTCGAAGGTCGCCTCGAAGCGCTCGAGGCTCGCGCCGGAGAGCAGCAGAAGGAGCTCAGCGCCGCGACCTCCGCGGGCGGTCGGCCCACGGACCGGCTCGCCCAGGCGCGCAAGCAGCAGCTGGAGCTGGACCGACGGCTCGACGCGCAGCAGAAGTCCTGGCAGCAGAGCGTGGCGACCAAGGAGTCGGCCGCCGCGGCCGCCCAGGCCGCCGAGCGCGCCCAGGCGCAGGCCGAGGAGGACCTCGCCGAGCGCGAGCTCGAGGTCAAGGACCTCGAGCTGCGGTTGCGGGAGAGCGCCAAGGCCGAACCCTCGGGGAAGGCGACCGGCGATCTCCAGAAGGGTCTCTACGCGCTGCGGGAGAAGGAGAAGCAGCTCACGGCCGACGCGGAGCGCCTCGTCCAGGAGGTCGCCGAGCTGAACCGCCGCTACGCCGCGCTCGACGCCCGGCTGAAGGCCCGGGTCGACTCGGGCGGCCGGCCCGCGGCGCTCGCGGCCGTCGACTACCTGCTCTCCCAGCGCAACCTCGGCAAGGTCGAGGGGATCCGCGGGACCGTCGAGGAGCTGGGCGACTTCGAGCCCAAGCACCGCACGGCCCTCCAGGTCGCCGCCGGTTCGAGGTTCCAGGCCCTCGTCGTCGAGACCGATCGCGTCGCCGAGGAGTGCATCCGACGGCTCCGGGAGGAGAAGCGGGGCCGCGCGACGTTCCTGCCGCTCAACAAGCTGCTCGCCGGTCGTCCCCACGGCAAGGCGCTGCTCGTGGCGAAGGCGCCGGGCGCGGCCGGCTTCGCGATCGATCTCGTGCGATTCGACGAGGCGCTGCGCCCCGCGTTCTGGTACGCCTTCGGGGAGACCGTGGTGATGCAGGACCTCGCCCGGGCCCGCGCCCAGATGGGCGGGGTCCGGCTCGTCACGCTGGACGGCGACCTCATCGAGGGGACCGGGGCGATCAGCGGTGGCTACCTCGACCCCTCCGCCCAGGGTCGCGGGGGCGACAATCCCGCCGAGCTGAAGCGGCTCGGCGAGGAGCTCCGTCAGAAGAGCGCCGCCGAGTCCGCGGCTCGCGCCGAGCTCGTCGCGCTCGCGGGCAAGATCCGCGAGGCCGCCGACGACCTTGCTTCCCGCTCCATCCACGACGAGACGCACCGTTCGACCCGGGGGATCCTCGAGAAGGATCTCGCCACGGCCCGCGAGCGGGCGAAGTCCGTGCGCGAGCGGCTCGGCAAGGCGACCGGCGAACACCAGCGTGCCTCCGAGGAGCTCGCGCGCCGATCGTCCGAGCTCGCCACCGCCGCCGCGGAGCTCGAGAAGCTGAAGGCCGCCCGCCAGGGCGCTCAGGAGCAGTACCTCGCGCAGCTCCCCCAGGCCCTCTCGCAGCGCCTCAAGGGCCTGCAGGAGGAGGCGCAGGCGACGCAGGAGGAGCGCCTCGCCGCGAACGGCGAGCTGCAGTCGCTGCGCGCGTCGATCGCGGCGTTGGACACCCAGCTCGCGACCAAGACCAAGGAGCTCGCCCGATCGCGGGAGGAGCTCGCTGCCCGTCGCAAGGAGGTCGCCCGGACGGAGAAGTCGGTCCGGGAGGCCGCCGCCGCCCTCGAGGCGCTGAAGGCCGTCGAGGCGAAGCAGGGGGCCGCCGCCCGCGAGCAGGTCGAGCGCCGCAAGGGGCTCGACACCGAGCGGCTCGGCGTCACCGGCGAGCTCGGCAAGATCGAGGCGACGCTCACCAGCCGTCAGGGACTGCTCGTCCAGGAGGAAGCGCGCGCCGCCGAGGCGGAGGCGCGGCTCCGGGAGCTGGAGGAGGCGCTGCGGCAGTTCCCCGAGCCCGAGGCCGACGAGAAGCCGATCGCTCCGGAGGAGCTGAGGCGGCGGATCGCCGCCGTGGATCAGCAGCTGCAGGCGCTCGGCGACGTCAACCAGCGGGCCGTGGAGGAGTACGATGCGGAGAAGGCTCGCCTGGACGACTTCGCCACCGAGGTCGAGCGGCTCACCCGGGAGCGGGACGAGCTCGTCGCGCTCGTGCAGGAGATCGAGACGAAGAAGCGCGAGAAGCTCGCCGAGGTCGTGGGCCAGGTCGACACGAACTACCGGTCGATCTACTCGGAGCTGTCGGCCGGCGGCGAGGGCCGCATCGCCCTCGAGAACCCGGACGATCCCCTCGCCGGGGGCCTCCTGATCGAGGCCCGGCCCGTCGGCAAGACGGTGAGCCGCCTCGAGCAGCTCTCCGGCGGCGAGAAGTCCCTGGCCAGTCTCGCGTTCATCTTCGCGCTGCAGCGGTACGATCCGAGCCCGCTCTACGTCCTGGACGAGGTCGACATGAGCCTCGATGCCCTCAACGCGGAGAACATCGGTCGGATGATCCGACGGAACGCGGAGCGGGCCCAGTTCGTGGTGATCTCCCTGCGCAAGGTGACCCTCAAGTTCTCCCGACAGCTGTTCGGGGTGACGATGCGGGGCGACGGCTGCTCCCGCGTCGTCGGGCTCGGGCTGGACGACATCAAGGACGTCGACGAGCGGGAGCTCGCCCCCGCGGCTCCGCCCCCGCCGACCGCCCCCCTGGAGGCCCGATGAGCGCGGAGCTCGAGGGCGCGATCGCCGCGCCGCCCCCCGCCCCGGCCCCGCCGGTGCCCCGGGAGGCCGCCGAGAAGGTCCTCGGCTACCTGGTCTTCCACCGCGCCCTCCTCGGCGAAGGGAACGACGGCTCCTCGGCCCTTCTCGAGCGGTACCTGGGCCTGGTCGAGCAGCTCCGTGAGGGAGTGCACGTCGTGATCTCCGACCCGGTCCAGAAGGCGACGGCCCTGCTGTTCGAGCTCGTCCTGGACGAGCGATTCGATCCGTGGGAGATAGATCTCGCCCGGTTCACCGAGGCGTACCTGGAGCGCGTCCGGGCCGACGGCGCCGTGAACTTCGCCGTCGCCGGCCGCCTGCTGTACATGGCCTGGAGCATCCTCTACCTGCAGTCGGAGGAGCTGCTCCGCCAGCGTGCCGCGCAGGCGCCCGTCCCCGCCGCCGAGGAGCCTACCCTCGAGGCGGCCCCCGACGACGGCTACCTGGGGCTGCTCGGGACCCCCGAAGCGGTCGACGTCACGTCGGCGGTCCTCGACCCCGCGGACCCGCCGCCGTTGCTGGGCATGGTCCGCCACCCGGAGAGCCGACCGGTGTCGCTCCTCGAGCTCGTGCGGGCGTTCGGCGAGGCCGAGACCGATGCGCGGGCGGCGCTGCGCGTGCAGCAGCTGCGGGACCGGCTCCGCGAGGAGCAGCGCGCCCCTCCCGAGGTGATCGTCCACGGGGACATCCCCGCCCGGGACCTCGAGGACGCCTGGGCGGAGGTCGCCCGCCACCCGGTTGGCGAGCCGTTCCCGTTCCTCGATCTGTGGCCATCGGCGGTCGGGCGCGACCGCCTGGTGGCGGTCTTCCTCGCCGTGCTGTTCCTCGCCCGGGAGCGCTCCCTCGAGCTCCGCCAGGAGGAGCTGGGCCGCTCTCCCGTCCTCGTGGTCCGGAGCGCGGAGGCCCGCGCGCCGGTCGCGGAGGAGGCGTGAGCATGCCGAGCAAGCTCGATGACCTGGTCTTCGAGGTCGAGGCGGTCCTCTTCGCCGCGGGCAAGCCGCTCTCCTCCCGGGAGCTGGCGACCGCCCTCGGCGTCGACGATCCCCGACCCGTGGCGCGCGCGGTGCGCACCCTGGAGGAGACGTACCGCCATCGCCAGTCGGCGCTCGAGGTCCGGCGCGTCGGCGACCGCTACGCCCTCCAGCTCCAGGAACGGTTCGTCCCCCTCGTTCACGCCGTCACGCCCGTCGAGATGGCGCCGAGGACCCTGCGGGCGCTGACGCTCATCGCCTACCACCAGCCGGTGCTGCAGAGCGTGCTGGTCCGCATGATCGGCGAGGTCGCCTACGAGGAGGTCCAGCACCTCCGGGGCCTCGGGCTCGTTCGGACCGAGCCGAAGGGCTCGACCCTCGAGCTCTCCACGACCCGCCGGTTCGCCGAGTACTTCGGCATCGCCTCGGGCCGGCCGGAGGAGATCCGGCGCCTGCTCGAGCAGAAGCTCGGGGTCAGCCCGGCGACCCCCTCCGCCGGACCCGGGAGCCCAACGGCCGACGCCGGCCCCGGTTCCGGCGACCCCGCCCCAACGGCCGAGCCGAGCCCGCCCGGGATCGAGGGCGTCCCGCCGGCGCCGGCTACATAGCCCCGCACGCCGGGCAGCGGACCGGCTCGGACGGCCGCTCGGCCCCGCAGTACGGGCAGAGGAACGTGGTGAACGCCATCGTCGGGGGGCGGACGACGCCGGCGGCGAACGCCGTGGGAGGGAGGACCGGCGAGGGGGGCAGTACGGGGGCCGGGGTCCTGTGGGTGCGTCGGGCGAGGAGCACCCCGGCGGCGATCGTCGTGACGGCGGCGGCCGAGAGCACGATCACCAGCTCCACCGCCGTGAGCGGGGGGGCGGCGACCGGCAGACCCGGCGTCGGTCCCGTGTACGTGTAGTTCGCGACCGTGGGGTTCTCGTCGGCCGCGAGGAGCTTGGGCGCGGAGAGCCCGCCCCAGCCGGTGACGGCGTCCCAGCCGGGGCCGGCGGAGAAGAGGTAGTTGGATCCCGTGGTGACGTCCAAGAACGGATCGCTGGGGCCGGCGTGGGCCGCGTAGTAGCTCGCGATGCGGTACAGCTCCGGGTCGAGGAACCCGAGTCCGGAGGTCGGGCGAACGGTCGCGTTCTCCACGGCGACGACGTCGGCGAGGAGCCCGGCGAACGTCGGGGCGGCGACGCTCGTGCCCCCGAGGACCTCGAAGTACGGCGTGCCGTTCGTATCGACCCACACGTAGGCGATCGTCAGGTTCGCGGCGAACGCGACGTCGGGCTCGGCCCGTCCGAGGCTGCCGGTCCCCTGGGTCTCGGCGGCCGCCACGATCGCGGACTGGGCGGCCGAGTGGAACTGCCAGGACGGCTCGGCGTACACGAGGCTGAGCCCCCCTTCCGAGCCGGCGTAGTCCCCCGGGCCCCCGAGGGTGTCCCACCAGGCGGTCACCGAGGAGAACCCGGTCACGTTCGGGTCGAAGCTCGGCTGTAGGGGAGGACCGGTGTACACCGAGGTCGGGACGCCGGCGAGCGTCGCCGAGACCCCGCCGACGGCGATCGCGCCCGAGCTGTCGAACGCCGCGGACGCCGGCCAGAGCGGCCACGGGTCGTTGCCGCGCCCCGTCAGGCTGCCGGGCGCGTCGCCCTGGTCCCCGCTCGCCGCGACGACCGTCACGCCCATCGCCGCGGCCATCTCGAGCTCGGCGTCCCAGGCGCTGTCGTTGAGGTCGGAGATGCCGAACGAGCACGAGACGACCGCGAGCTGGGCGCCCGAGTAGTTGTAGGTGAGCGCGGCGCCCAACTCGTCCGCGAAGTACTGCGGATTGAGCACGGAGGTCGAGGCGCTGAACGACAGCTCCCCGGAGACGTAGAAGTTGTAGAGCGCGGAACCGGGAGCCAGGCTACCGGCCATCTCGAGGTCCAGGGAGTTCTCGGTGACGTAGCCGGTGGAGTCGTTCTGGATCGGCACGGGTCCGGGCGCCGGCGGAAGGGGCGCCCCGCTCTCGTTGACGGGCACGCCGGTGAGCGTCGGCCGCGGCCAGGAGGAAGGGAACGTGTCGCGGAAGTAGTCGTCCACGACCGTGGGGTCCCAGGGGGGCAGCGTCGTGTTGGTGGCCGCATCGTAGCCGCTCGCGAGCAAGGTGGCGATCGCCACCCCGGTCGGGAACGTCGCCCCCGCGACGCTATCGGCCCCGGGGAACAGCGCCGTGGCGTTGTAGGCTTGCGCGTAGTCCGACCCGAAGTACCAGTCCGAGTCCCCGGGGTAGTCGCCCTGGACGAACTGCCCCCCGGCACCGCGGACCGGCGAGAGGGGCGTGGCCTGCGTGAGGGTCGTGCCGACGCCGGACGTATCCGTGATGCCCGAGAGCCCGTCGATCCCCGTGACCAGCCCTTGCAGGGA
>JASIDM010000069.1 GCA_030044695.1 Thermoplasmata archaeon | reverse complement strand
CGGTTCGTGCTCCCGACGACCCCCCGGGAGCGCGTCCTCGGGCTCGTCTACTACCTCAAGGGACGCTACGTCCGGGCGGCCTTCCGGCACCCCCGCCTGTTCGCCGAAGGGCTACGGCGCCCGGATCTCGCCCACCTGCTCGACCGGGCGGAGGCGTTGGAGTTCAGCTCCCCGGTGATGACCGCGATGCACCGGGCCTCGCTGGCCAAGCCGGAGGCTCGGTTCGACTTCGACGGTCGATCCCTCCCGTACTGCTACGATCCGTTCAACCACGCCTGGGGGACGGAGCGCACCGTGGAGGTGCCGATCGCCCTGGACCTTCTGAGCCGGGCCGACCCGCAACGGACGCTCGAGGTCGGCAACGTCCTCTCCCACTACGCGCCGGTCCGGCACGCGGTGCTCGACAAGTTCGAGACCGGCCCCGGGGTCCTCAACGAGGACGTCGTGGAGCACGCCCCGACGCGCCGGCTGGACCTCGTGGTCAGCGTGTCGACGTTCGAGCACATCGGCTGGGACGAGGTCCCGCGCGAGCGGGAGAAGCTTCCCAAGGCCCTCCGCCGGATCCGGTCCTGGCTGAGCGATCGCGGGGAGGCGTGGATCACCGTGCCGGTCGGCTACAATCGCTGGCTGGACGCCCTCATCGGGCGGGGCGAGCTGGGGGCCGAGCGGAGCCTCTTCCTGCGCCGACTGTCGTTCGACAACCGTTGGGTGAGCTGCCCGTACGAGGCCGTCGCGTCGGCGCGCTACGGCGGTCCGATCGACCGGGTCGTCGACCGTCCCCCGTTCCCGCGGGCGAACGGGCTCGGCGTCTTCCTCTTCCGCGCGGGCTAGGCCGGACGATGGAGGGGGCGCGCGTGGCGATCGCCGCTCGGGGCCGGGCGCTGCGCGGCTGGGCGGTCCGCCACCGGCTCCTGCTGCTCATGATCGCCGGCTACACCGTCGGCATCGGGTCCCTCTCGACGTACCGGTACGAGACCGGCCAGACGTACGCCTGGGACCTGGGGATCATGCAGCAGGCGTTGTACTCCGCGGCGTTCCACGGTCGCCTGTTCTACTACACCCCGGAGCTGTTCAACAAGAACCCGTCCGGCTCGTACTTCGGGGTCCACTTCTCGCTCCTGATGTTCCCGCTCGCCGGCTTCTACCGGCTGTTCCCGTCCGCGCCGGCCCTGCTGTACCTCCAGGCGTTCGTCGTCGCCGTGGCCGCGTTCCCGTTCGTGCAGCTGTGCCGAGAGCTCGGCTGCCCGCGGCCGAACCTCTTCGCTGGCCTGTACCTTCTCAGTCCGTTCACCGTCCTGTCCAACCTCTACGACTTCCACCTCGAGGCGTTCGTCCCCCTCGGCGTCTTCCTCCTGCTGCTGGCCCTCGTGCGGCAGCGGCCGGTGGCGACGGTCCTCTCCGCCGTGTTCCTCCTCAGCATCTACGAGTACGGGGCGGTCTTCGTGGTCGCCGGTCTCGCCGTCGTGGCGCTGCTCCGCTACCGGGAGCTGCTCGGGCTGCTACGGCGGTCCGGCCTTTCCGGGTTGCTGCGGCACCAGACGGTCCTCCTCGCCGTGGGGCTCGTCGTGCTCTCGGGAGCCGTGTACTACCTCGCGTTCGCGGCGATCTACGCGGTCAACCCGACGCTGCGGAGCCTGAACGGGTCGTTCGTCCCCTCCGCGCTCGCCCTCGCCCACGCTCCATCGACCACCCCCTGGGCCCTCGCCCTCTACTTTGGCCTGCCGTTCCTCCTCCTCGCGTTCCTCCCCCTGTTCGACCCTCGCCCGCTCCTCCTCGTGCTGCCGTTCGTCGTCCCCGCGCTGCTGAGCAGCGTCTCCTACTACGCCATCGGCTACCAGTACGGCTTCCTCGTGATCCCCGGCTACGTCCTCGCGGCCGCGCTGGGCTACCGCCAGCGGGCCGCGGCGTCGCCGGCGACCCTCCCGCACCGCCGGGGGGTCGGCCCGGCGCTCGCCGGCCTCTCCGCGGCCTCGGTGGTGGTGATCGTCGTCGTCGCCTCGACGACCGGCTACGGGAGTTGGTTCGGCTCCGGCGCCCTCTTCGGGGCCGAGTCCGCCTCGAACGCGGCGGAGCACCGGCTCGTGGAGCTGGTGCCCGCCGGGGCGTCGGTGCTCGTCGACGACAACGCGTTCCCCTGGGTCGCCAACAACCTGCGCGCCTACGTCCTGCCGCTCGACATCCAGCCGTCGCCGACCTCGTTCTACGACGCGATCAACGCGACGGTCCACGTCGACGCCCAGTACGTGGTGCTCGACACGATCTCCTACGGCCTGTTCCCGTACTTCGACAACCTCTCCGGGTTCGTGGACGCCAACTACGCGCCCGTCGCCGAGGACGATGGCGTCGTCCTCCTGGCGTGGCACTACGCGGGGCCCGTGACGTTCTACGGCGGCTACCAGCTCGCCTTCGACGCCGGCGACTTCGCCCCGCCGGCCCCGCACGAGCCGTACACCTGGAGCGGGCCGTACGCCGTCACGATCCCCGGGAACTACCGCTGGTCGGTGGAGTACACGGCGAGCGCGGCCACGGAGCTGAACATCACGACGACCGCCCAGAACGGCGCCGTGGTGCTCGGCACCACCACGGTCCACCTGAACGCCACGGCGCCGGGGACCCCGGCCACCGTGTCCGTGGGGTTCCGTTCGGCGAACCTCGAGGACGAGGTCGAGCTGCTGGCGGCGGCCGAGCCGGGC
>JASIDM010000068.1 GCA_030044695.1 Thermoplasmata archaeon | reverse complement strand
GGACCACGTCCGCCGGGGTCCGCACCGCCCCCATCGGCCCGCGGGCCGCCTGGGGCTTGCGGGCCCGCTCCAACTCCATCTCGTGGGGGCAGCGGAAGTAGGCGACGAGGTCGTGCGGCGTCAGGTGCTCGGGGACGGTGACCTCCGGGGGCGCGAGCATCGCCGGGGCTCGCCGCTTCGGGCTATGAAGGTGCAGTTCGACGCGAACGAGGCCGTCGGTAGGCTAGCCGGGCGCGGCCGCTCGGGCCCGAAGGGCCCGGCGTTCGTCGGGACCCAGGGGGGAACGCTCGAGGAGCGCCTCCAGAAGCTCGAGGTCCGGGCCGACCTGTCGGAGGGCGCGCAGCGCGGCGTCCACGGCCCCCGGCCTCCCGCGACCGGCGGCTCGTACGAGAGCGTACTCCGGCCGGCTGATCCGCACCGTCTCCCCACCTCCGAGCCCCACCTCGAGCGTGCGGGTAACCCCCGGGACCCCGACGAGCTCCTCCCAACGGGGGGGCTCGCGCGACTCGATCGGCACGGACCATTCGACCCGCGCCCCCTGGCGAGGGGTCCCGACGAACGCCCGACCGCCGAGCCGGATCGCCCCTGCGGGGCCGTCCGTCGGGGCGACGGGCTCGATGAGGTACTCCGCGAGCAGGCTCCCGAGCCGGTCGACCCCGGCACGGCCGACGCCCAGGTCGATGTCGTGGGGCTCCCCGCCGCCGCCCGCCAGCTTCACCGCGCCGGAGCCGGCCACGTACCACTCGATCCCCTCGTCCCGAAGCGGCGCCGCGATCCGTTGGCGGAGCTCTCCCAGGGCCGCCTCGAACGGGACCGGTTCCAGATCCCACGCCTGACGGAGCATCGTCTCCAGGACGAACCGCGACCGCTGGTAGGCGAACCGCACCCTCGGCGTCGCCGCGAACGGGAGCAGGTAGCGGCGGTGCCAGCACCGGGGACCGCCGAACATGCACGCGACCGGCGGATGGACGAAGCCGAGGACATCGAGGGCGCCGACCGGCGGCCCACCGGCGTCCTGACCCCCCTCCTGGGCGTGATGGGTGAAGGTCGTCACGTCGTCGCGCCGGTCGATGGAGAGCTGATGGAGGTAGCCTCCCCCGAGATCCGGGCCCGAGATCATCTCGCTCGGCGACGGCGGGCGGTCGGCCATCGAGGGCGGGGGGCGCTAGGCGGGGGCCGGCCCGATCTCGAGCGCCTGGGGCAGCGGGATCGTCCCCCGGGAGACCTCGATCCGGGCGCCTTCCCGTACCGCGCGGACGAACGTCCCGCTCGGCATCGGCGTCCAGACGGCCGGTTCGCGGTCGAACGGCTCGCTGCCGACGACGAGCCGGTGGGGGGTCGCGCGGTACGCCATCTCGTAGTACCTCCGGCCCGGGTCGAGCAGGCCGGCACCGTGCTCGCCGGACCAGAGGCAGAACGCCCACAGCTCGTCCGGTCGCGGGGCGAAGAGGACGTTGAGGCCCGAGAACGGGGCGACCTTCGGTTTGCCGAGACCGATCCAGACGCGGACGAGGTCCTCGACGCTCTGGACGTACCCGCGCAGCGGGTCCCGCGTCTCCTCCGTGTTCCGCACGAGCAGCCGGAACAGCACCTCGCTGTCGTTGACCCCCCGGAGCTCGCGCTCGTGGACCCCCAGGAACGGTCGGGTCTCCTGCGGGAACGGGATGGCGCCGTTGTGGGCGAAGATCTGACTGTGGGTGTCGAACGGCTGGGAGTTCTCCAGCCCGAGGAGCTGGGCCGGAGGCAGCCCCATCGGGTTGCTCGCGTGACGGAGGTGCCCGACGACGAGCGGCGGAGCGGCCGCCCGGGCGGCGGCGAGGAACGGCTCCCGCTCCTCCGGTTCGAACGCCCCGCGGACCCCCTTCACCACGTGGGCCCGGCCCCCGTCGGCATACCAGGCGATCCCCCAGCCGTCCCGCTGGGCGGTCTCCGGGGAGGCGTTCGCCTGGGCGAGGAGCGAGCGGTCCGAGCGGACCAGCCACTCCTCGGCGGTGTCGTGGTGGCCCGTGAGCAGGCCGAAGAGCCGGCACATGGCCGACCGACCCCGGCGGCGTAGATAACGCCCGCAGCCGTTGCGGGCGCGGCGGTAAGCAACGTCTTTTACCCCCGGCGCCGCTAGCACGGTGAGCGAGGGCGATGGTCGCGATCGAGGTGACGCCGTCCGCACGGGACCAGGTCCTGCGGATCATGGAGCGGCAACAGAAGCCCGGCGCCGCGCTCCGGCTGTACGTCCAGGGGGGTGGCTGCTCCGGCCTCACCTACGGGATGTCGTTCGACCGCCAGGAGACCGGCGACGAGGTCGCCTACCGCGAGGGGGGACTCACCGTGGTCGTCGACCACGCGAGCGCCCCGCTCCTGGACGGGCTCAAGGTCGACTTCCTGCTCGGGCTCGAGCAGTCCGGCTTCAAGATCATCAACCCGAACGCCAAGGCGACCTGCTCCTGCGGCAAGTCGTTCTCGGCGTGACCGTCAGGTATCGGGGCTTTATAGTCCCGGCAACGTGTCTTCCTCGGGGTAGGAGAGGAGGGCCCCAGGCATGAACGAAAACGGTGGACTTCAACTCGATGTAACCCAAGAGGCCAAGGACCAGGTCCGGGAGCTGATCAAGGGCCAGAAGCCCGGGACGGCCGTGCGCGTCTACCTGCAGTCCGGCGGCGGTGGCGGGGGCTGCGGCTCCGGCTGCGGCTCGGGCGGCGGCGGATGCGGTTGCGGCAGTGGTGGTGGCGGCGGCGGTGGCCCGGCGTTCGGCATGGCGTTCGACCGGCCGCGGAACGGCGACAAGGTGATCCCGGTCGACGGCTTCTCGATCGTCGTCGACGACATGAGCGCCGAGCTCCTGAAGGGCGCCAAGATCGACTACGTCCAGGACCTGAACGCCTCCGGTTTCAAGATCACCGCCCCGACCCTGGCGGAGACCCCGACGGGCTCCGGTGGGGGCGGGTGCGGTTGCGGTTCCGGCGGCTGCGGGTGCGGCTAGACCGCCCCGTCCAACCCCTTCCTTCGTTCCCCTCGACCTAGGCCGCACGACCGGAGGTCCCGTAGCCCGGGGCGAGGCCCGGCGCGACGGATTCTGAGGAGGCCGAGCGTTCAACCGAGCGGGGCGCCGCACCCTTCGCAGAACCCGCTCGTCGCCGAGTTCGCCCGGCCGCAGTGCGAGCAGAACCGGCTCGCGGACGCCAGCGGGGTGGCCGTCGCGACGGGGGTGGGGATCGGGGGAGTCGGCTGGACGCTCCAGGCCGGGGGCGTCCCGACGGATTCGGAGATCGCGTCGCCGAGCTTCGCGTAGGCGATGATGAACAGGACCCCCGGGATCAGGGCGAACGAGATCAGCGAGAGGATGGCGAAGACCAGCGTGGGGGTCCGCGCTCCCTGGTAGTCCCCCTCGCGTACCCGGGCGTACGAGAACACCCAGACGAGGATCACCCAGAGGAGCCCGATCGCCGCGACCCCGAGCAGGAGCCCGCCGAAAACCGAGACCGCGAGGAACAGGGCCCCCACGGCGAGAAGGATCGCTTCGCCGATGAGGTCGAGGATCAGCCCGATGAGGATCAGCGTCTTGGCCGTCTCCCCCGATCGGCTCGGCGCGCGCACCGACCGGGGACCGGGGGTGGCTATTTACTCGTTCCCGCGGGCACGCCTGCCCTCCGGGGCGAGCTCTTCGAACCGGACGGTCCCGCAGCGGATGGGCCCGGACGGATTTGAACCGTCGACCGACCGGTTATGAGCCGGGCGCTCTGAGCCGGGCTAAGCTACGGGCCCGCCGCCGATGCCGAAGAGGCGCCGCCGAGCGGAATTTGGGGTGCGCGGCCCGCGACCGCGAACCTTTCGAACCGCTGACCTTTCGGTTAACAGCCGATCGCTCTGCCGCTGAGCTACGGCGGCACCGGGGCGTCCGAGCCGGCATCGGTCTAATAGCCTTTCCGACCCGGCGGGCCCCGCCGCTGGTGCTCGGCGGCCCGGGACCGAAGATGCTCGATCAACTCGGTCATCCGCTCGAGGGAGCGGTTCAACGTGATCCAGAACTCCGCCGCGCGGTCGGTGACGACGGCGCCGTCCGCGCTCGGTTGCACCACGCCCTCGCGCTCGAGAAGGTGCAGCGAGTAGCGGGTCTTGTGGATCGGGAGCTTGAGGGCCTCGCTGAGCCGGATGATCCCGATCGGAGGGCTCTTCGCGAGCTTCTCCAGGATGTCGACGTTCCGGGCCAGGAGATCCAGCTCCTCCTCGATCCGTTCGGCGAGGTGCGGGGCGCCGTCCCGCTCCGGGTCGACCTCGGGTCCCGCGCCCTCGTCCGCGCCGCGCACGTTCGGGCCCGGGACGGGGCTGGAGTTACTTGAGGGTTGTCGGGCGCAACCGCCCAAACCGCGCACGACCTGGGACAGGTACCTCGCCCGGCGACCGACCGGCACTCCTGCCGAAATCCGGCGGTTCGCCCCGAAGGGCCGGGGAGGAGGAGATCGGGCGCGAGATCGGTGCATCGTGGGCGACCCGGGTCACCCCAATCACGCTCCCCTCCGTCCGGAGCAGGCGACCAACTCTCCGCGACACGAACCCGGTCGACCCCTCCGAGGCGTACACGGTCGCCCGGATCCGGAGGCTCGACCCTTGGCGGCTCGGGGCGCCAGCTCCTCTCGCCCTAGAAGACGAAACCTTCTACCTTGTCAAGGGACAGCGGCGAGGGATGGCCCGACGATCGATCTTCTTTGACTTCGGAGGAACGCTCTGCCAGTCGCGTGCTGACATCCTCCCCATCTTTCGGGAGGCCGCCCAACGGGCAGGGACCCGGCTGTCCGAGGAGGCCTACCTTCGCGCGAACGAAGTGTGCTGGGACGAGCTCTGGCCGCTCGCCCCAGCCTTGGTCGGCCAGACCCCGTCGTTCGCCGACCGGGTGCACGAGATGGCTCTTCGAAGGATTGGGTTCGACGGGCCGATCGACGCGGTGGTCCGGAATATTCGGGAGGCGGCAACCTCACCTCGCTGGCATGCGCCGTTTCCCGAAACGGAAGCGACGCTTCGGAGACTGCTCGAGCTCGGGACCCCAATGCACGTCCTCTCCGGCAATGTCGACTACCTGCCGATCCTCCTCGCGAACCTCGGCTGGACGGCGCTCTTCCGGTCCGTGACGTTCACCCAGGAGGTGGGGGTGCAGAAGCCCGACGCCAGGGTCTTCCACTTTGCCCTGCGGCGGGCGGATGTTTCGTCCGACGACGCGATCTACGTGGGCGACTCATGGGAGGCGGACTATGTGGGCGCCCAGAACGCTGGCATGTCGGCGGTCTGGCTGAATCGCACCGGGCGGCCGGCCCCCGGCCCGTGCCGGGAGATCCGGTCGCTGGACGAGCTCTTGGGACTGCTCCCGGAACTGGGGCTGGGGCAGAGCCAGCAGCGTCAAGGCGTCTGAAGCAGTCGCGGACCTGCCGTTCCGGCTCAACGCGTTGACCCGATCGGCTCGATCCGTTCCAACGACCCGATGCGTCGTGCCGCGGGCTCGGGGAGTGACCGGCGGCGAACGTGCCGTGCCTGGTGAGATCGGGGGACGCGCTCTACCGCGTGTGGACGTTGGTCACCGGGACGGGCCCGCCGGGATTCGAACCCGGGTTTGAGGCTCCGGAGGCCTCCGTGATGTCCAAGCTATACTACGGGCCCGCGCTCCGGACCCTCGGAGCAGGGCCTCTCCCGTTTGACGCTTTGGGGAGGCTGCCCTCGGACGTTCGGTCGACGGCCACGGTGCTGGTGATCGGAGACCACCCCGGGGTCAACGTCGAAGGATCTCGAAGCTCTGGCGATCCGGAGCAACTGGCACGTCGGCAATCCGCTCCACGGAGGACGGACGACTCGCTCCGCGCGCTCCGCGAATCTCATGGAGGAACGCCTCGACGCGGTAGCGAGGGCCTTGAACATCGATGAACACCGTGCCGTCCGCACGGTTCTCGACGGTGCCGACCACGCCGTGACGGTTTGCGGCCTCCGTGACTCGGGCACGATAGTTCACGCCCTGCACGCGGCCGATCGCCACGCAATGCCACCGCACGATCGGCTCCACGAAGGTCCCGTGGCGCAACGACCTGGATCGTAACGAGGTTGGCGGTAGGCGAGTTTGTGGAGGGGACGTTCGAACGAGGGCCGGCTCGGAGCTTGTCTCGTCGCCCGGGCGGCGCCTCCCGCGTCGTCCGCTCGCCGGTGGACAGCCCGGTGCCTATCGGCCCCCCGTCCGGTCGCTCGGCCCGAGCGGGCGATGTGGTCAAGTGCCGGTATGAGAAGGTGTGAACGTGCCGCCGAACGCCCCCGCGAGACGCCCGCGACGCCTCTCCATCGTCCTCGCCCAGTGGTGCCCGCACTGCGTGCCGCTTTCGGTTCGGTACGGCCGTCGACTGGCCCAGCGCCTCGGCGTCCCGCTGCGCGTGCTCGACATCGATCGGCGGGGCCAGGTCCGAGCCGCGGACCGCCTGGTGAAGGCCCACGGGGATGCCTCGCCGGACTACCTGATCCCGCAGGTCTTCCTGGAGTGGAGCGACGGGGCGGTGGACCACCTGCTCACAGGGTTCTCGGAGTCCGTCCGCAGTACGACGCGCGCGTGGGACGACCTTCTCGCGAGCAACTGGCTTCGCTCCGCGCGCGGCAGCGGGCGGTGATGACGCGAGCTGGCGCGCTCCCGCCGCTGCTGCGACGGGAAGTAAGTCGGCCGGGCGGATCCTGCTACCGGCACTGCGAACGTCCGCTGAGGACCCTGCGGCTCGCGAGCCGACTGCCCGGCACCTGGACGGTGCGCGCTTGCCCGTCCGGGGTGGTCTCGGTCACGAGCTACGCCGAGTGGACCCGGCGGGACCCGGGCCCCGAGGTGCGGCGCCTCCTTCGAACGTGGACTCAGCCGAAGACCCTCGTCCGGTCCTGGGACCTGAGGGTCGCGACACGGCACGGCCCCGAGCTCGGCCGTCCGGCCGAACGGCTCCTCCTCCGGACCGTACCACGACGGCCGGTCCGCGTGGTGTACTGGCGGCTCTATCCCTTCCGAGCTCGAGACGGGAGTCCGCGTCGCCTGTTCCTCTGCCTCCGAGGCGGCCACAGCACTCCGGTCTTCTTCGCCGCGGACCCCAGCTCGTCAACGGCTCGGTGCCCGGCCTGTGCCGCTCGGGACCGTTCCCGGCGAACGTCGCTGAGGCGACGTCGCTCAAGTCGGCGGCGCTAGGGGTCGGTCGTCGCTCCCTCCGGTCGGCCACGGCGGGCCCTCAGAGAGGTCGTGAGCACTCCGGCCCAGCCCCGCGCTACCGGAGGCTCGGGCGAGGGCTAAGGGTTCCCGGCACGTCGGGTCCGCGAGGGATCGAGATTGTCCCGGCAGGCGACGAAAGGCCCGCGGGCACCAACGACACCGACTGGCAAGCGACACGCCCCCGTCCGACGTGCTGTCGCGTCCCTCCGGGGGTCGGCCCCTTCGGATCCCTCCGGCGTTGGGAGGGGGGGTGCCGTCGGCTTGAGCGCACGAGCGGACCTCCCGGCGCTCCGACGGATCGCCTGGGATCGATACTGGACCGAGGTGTACCGCCCGGGCGTCGACGGGCCAGGGGACTTCACCCGGTGGGCGGTGCCGTACCTGCGCTCCGCCGGGGTTCGCCGGGTCGTGGACCTGGGGTGCGGTCCGGCCCGGGATCTCCGCTTCCTCGTCGGCGAGGGATTCGAGGTGACCGGCATCGATGGCTCCCCCGCCGCCCTCGCGCTGGCGAGGCGGGCTCTCGATCGGCTCCCCGCAGAGCGGCGGAGAACCGCGACGCTCGTCCAGGCCGACGTCGTGGACGGGCTGGCCGCTCGACCGGCGGGATCCGCCGAGGCCGTTCACGCCGCGGCGACGTACCAGGGGCTCACGAGGTGCGAGCTCCGTCGGCTGTTCCGCGAGGTCCATCGGGTGCTTGTGCCCGGGGGCGTCCACGTCTGGTCCGTTCGCTCCGACCGCCACGCGGGGACGATCGACCCCGCGAGCGTCCCGCCGAACGTTCCTGGCCTGGGCTTCGTCGTCCCGCTCCGGTTCCTTTCGCGCGAGGAGTGCGCGCGGCTATCGGGACCCAAGTTCGAACGTTGGGCGCTCGTGAGGGCGCCCGGCTCGCGAGCGTACTACGCCGCGTACCGCAAGCGCGTCCCCTCGATCGCGCGATCGACGACCCGGAACGAACCGGGACGACTTGAGCCCGGATGAGCCTGGGCCGTGGGACCCCGGATGGAGCTGCGCCAGGAGACGAGGGAACTGCTGCTCTTCGGTGTGGCGTGCGCGACGGTCGGCGTCCTGCTGACGCTCTTCGTCTACTTTTCCGCCGGCATGATCTGAGGCCGGCCTCGCTCCCGAGCTCGCCGACGACGAGCGCGGGCCATGCCCCTCGGCCGGCGCAGCGCGAGCGCCTCCGGGCATGCCCCGTTCAACGAGCGGCGGCGCATCCCCGCTCGCGACGGTAGCGCCAGAACCCCAGGTACAGGCGCCGGAGCAGGCGGTCGACCACGGGGACGCGTCGCGCGACCTGCTCCCAGCTCGCTCCGAGCGTGAGGCCCACCAGGGGACTCGTGAGGGCGTCGCCGCTGCGGAGCTCGCCGGCCCGTTCGAGATGCGCCGAGCCGAAGCGACGTTCTCGGGGGAGCGCCCCGAGCGCCCGTTCGGCGTCCGGCGAGTCCAGCGGCGTCGCCACGACCCGGTGTCGGCTCACCGCCTCGGAGGCGTGCGCCAGTAGGCGGCACGGACCGCAACTGTCGTCGTAGTAAAGGCGGGCCGACCGGTCCGTGAGCAGCGGCATCGCCGCGGGAACCCTAGCTCTCGGGCGTCGCGGGACGGGGCGGAGGGGTGCCCTTGGGCGCCTTGGTCTTCGAGGGCGGAGGCGCCTTGGACTCCGAGTAGCCGCAGCGCCCGCAGGAGCGTCGATCGCCGTGCTCGGCGAGGAACGTGCCGGCGCCGCACTTCGGACAGGCGAGATGCGTCCGGCGAAGGGTCTCGCCGCTGGTGTCGTACAGGCCTACGCGCGCCTTGGCCACGTCGGCTCACTCCTTCTTGGCGTGCGCCTTCGGCCGCTTCCCACCCTCGGGCGCGGCCGCCGCGGGCTCGGACTTCGGGGACGCCTCGGCCGACTCGGCGGCCTTCTCCGGCGGAGCGGCCTTGGCGGCGCCCTTCGGCGGGTGCGCGGCGGGCTTCGCCTCGGCGGGGGCCGGGGGCGTGGCGGACGGGGCCGGTTCCGGGGGAGCCGCGGGGCTCGCCGGGGCCGGGGCGGCCGCCGGCGTCTCGGCCGGCGCGGCGGGCTCCTTGGACGCCTTCTCCTTGAGGCCGTTGCGCACGAGGATGTGCTCGCGGGTGATCGACTTCGCGGCGTCGGCGGAGTCGTAGACGTTCGCCTCGCCGCGCGTCACGGCCGTGCCGAACCGCGGCCGCATCCGCTCGATGACGACACGGTCCTTCGCCGCGTGGACCGCCTTGGCCAGCTCCGTGCGCACGCTGTCCCGCGTCGGCGTCGCGGCGGTGGCGTGGGCGATCTCGAAGCGGAGCTCGTGCCGCTTGAGCAGCGGGTTCGTGCGGTCCTCGACGATCCTAATCTCCATTGCCGGTCCTTCGGAGCTCCATCTGGGCGACGAGGTCTCGCACGCGGGCCTTCGCGACGTCGTCGACGAGGACGAAGGAGACCCCCTCAGCCGGGATGCCGTATATAACGGTCGCTCCGAGCGGGAGCGCCTCCACGAGCGCGAGGGCCCCGAGGTCCTCCTCGCCCTCGACCTCGAGGAGCCCGCCGCCCGAGGCGACGAGCTCGCGGACCGCGCTCCGCAGCGCCTCGGTGAGCTGGCCGGCGGGGTTCGCCACCCGCACCGTCCTGCGCGCGCCGAGGGCGCGGTACGTCTCGGGCGGGATCGGCTCGCCGCGGCGCGTCCGGTAGTCGACGATGCCGACGAGCGGAGGGTGGCCGAGCTCGAGGGACCTTCCGACGACCCGGTCGCCGCAGGCGCCGAACAGCTTGAGGGCGCGGATCCGGCGATCCGCCTCCTCGCCCGTGTACACCGGCCCGTAACGTTCGGCGAGGGTGGGCCGCAGGGCCTCGGGAACGACCCAGACGCGGCCGTTACTTGACGCGGAGCGCGTACCGGCCCGCGTCATGGATCCCCATCTTCTTCGCGATCTCGCTCCGCTCGGGGTCGATCACCACGAGGTACCCCTGCCACTCTCGGGAGACCTCGCCGCCGCACCGGGGGCATTTCGCCTGATCGGTGATGGCGCGGCATGTCTTGCAGGCCCGCAGGTTGATCATCGTCCGACCCCTAGCTCGCGGCCGCCGGTCCCTTGGCCGCGGGCCTCGCCGGCCCCTTCTTCGCCGGCGCGGGGGCGGCGCCCTTCTTGCCGCCGCGCTCGTCGGCCTTGCGGTGGGCATCGACGATCCACTCGAACCGGCCGAGGGCGGGCTGTCGCATCGTGAGCCCGATGCGGCTGTCCCGCGGCGAGATCTCGGAGAGCGACAGCGACACGACGCGGGCTCGTACCTTGTAGCCGACCTTCAGGTCGCGCTTGGACTCGACCCCGACGAGCCGCTGGTTGTGCTCGTCGATGTTCACCCGGTCGTCCATGATCTGCGAGACGTGCAGGAGGCCGTCCAACGGCCCGAACCGCACGAACGCCCCGAACTTGCGGATCTCCACGACCGAGCCCTCGACGACCTCCTGGATCTCGGGCCGGAACAGGAGCGCCTCGTACTCGACCTCCTGGTAGACCCCGCCATCGCCGTGGATGATGTGGCCCTCCCCGACGGGCTTCACGTCCCGGATCGTCACGGCGAGGTTCTGGCCGTCGACGAGCTTGCCCTCGAACTGCTGCTGGGCGAGCTCGACGAGCACCCCGGCGAGCTCGGGCCCGAGGCGAGCGGGAGGGATGCGCACCACGTCGCGCCGGTGATCGAGATAATACATCCGCGCCGCGCGAGAAAGGTCCCCTATAAGATGGTTCGGGCCGCCCCCCACGGAGGAGGAGCCCTACCGGGGGGCCGGGATCCCGAGGGCGCGATCGGTCGTTGCGATCGAGGTCGGGCCGTCGGCGAGCCCCAACATCGCGCGGACGGCGTCGATGTTCTCCGGGACGACGATCGACTCCTGGTGGATCGCCTGGAAGAACCGAAGGTCCCGGCCGTCCAGGCGAAGCCCGCGCTCCCAGATCGCGTTCTCCATGAGGTCCCCCCCCGGGCCGTCCTTGCCCCCCGACCGATCGCGGGCGTACTCCATCACCTGGGGCGTGGCGTCGACCCCCTCCCACGGGGCGAAGAGGTGGAACCTCGGGGAGGCCCGGAACGCGTCCAGGACCTCCGCCGCGCCGCCCGGCGCCCGCGCGAGCCGCACGTGGTTGACGTGGACGTGCATCAACGTCGTGGGCACCACCACCGCCGTCGTGGCGATCGCGAGGTCGGGGAGGACCGTCCGTACGTCCGGTCCGTGGTGCGACGGCATCTCGAACGTCGGCACGATACCGTCGATCGGGCCCCGCTTCGCGTCGCCGGGGTCCGCCGCCCGGCGCACGAGGGTCGCTTCCCACGTCTCGACCCCCCAGCGACGTAGCACCACGGCCGCGGCGCGGGCGATCCCGGTGGTGTTGCACGAGACCACCCGCAGCGAGCGCCGCCCACGCCCCTGGTCGAAGTTCGCGAGGGCGCAGAACGACGCCTCGGCGACGTCCGCCTCCTCCCCGCCTTGGAAGATCGCCCGGACCCCCGCCGCCTCGTAGAGCGGACGGTTCGCTCGACCGACGTCCTCCGGGGTTGCGTCGAGGATGACGTCGACCTTCCCGAGCAGATCGGCGAGGCGGCCGGCGACGGGCAGGCCGGCGGCGGCGAAGCTCTCCGGGCGGCCGTCCCCCGCCACGTACAGAGGGTACCCCCGGGCGACAGCGCGGCGGGCCTCGAAGCTGGGACGCGTCTTCGCCACGCCGACGAGCTGGAGATCGGGCTGGCGCGCCACGGCGTCCGCGATGCGCTTGCCGATCGTCCCGAAGCCGTTGACCCCGATCCGGACCGCCACGAGGACCTCGACGACCCGTCGGACCGGTCCCGGGCTAATGAGCCCGACGCTCGGAGAGCTCCGGGGTCGGCGAAGGCTAAATCCTCGGCGGCCCGTCCGCGGCGGCATCGATGGAGTTCCGGCTCTCGGACGAGGAGCGGGCGTTCCAGGAGGCGGCCCGGCGGTTCGGCGACCGCGTCCTGCGGACCCACGAGCGTCAGATCGACGCGGAAGGGACGATCCCCGCGGAGGTCCTCGCGGCGATGGCCGAGCTCGGCCTCCTCGCGATGACCGTCCCCGAGGCCTACGGTGGGATGGGCGCCTCGGCCGTGCTCACCGAGCTCGCCGCCGAGGAGGTCGGCCGCGGGGATTTCTCCATGGCCACGGCGGTGTTCTTCCTGCTGGAGGCCGGCTGGGGCCACATCCTCGCGCGCCACGGCACCGAGGCCACGAAGCAGGAGGTGCTCCCCGCCGTCACCGCCGGGAAGGCGTTCCTCGGGGTCGCCACCACCGAGCCGACGGGGGGGAGCGATCTCGCGGCGATGCGGACCGCGGTCCGCCGCGACGGTACGCAGTTCGTGCTCCGGGGCGAGAAGGCGTTCGTCTCCGGGGTCGAGGAGGCGCGTCGGCTCGGGGGCGGGCACCTGACGCTCGCGAAGGCGGACGGCGGAGGGTTCGACCTGCTGTACGTCCCGACGCGCGCCGAGGGGATCGCCACCCAGCGGTTCGAGAACATGGGCCGGATGGGGATCTCGACCGGCGCCCTGACCTACGCCGACGCGAAGGTTCCGGAGCGGTACCTGCTCGGCGAGGAGCGCCGAGGCTTCGACTACGCCATGGAGGGGTTCACCGTCGCACGGACGTTCGTGAGCGCGGCGTGCGTCGGCGCCGCCGAGCGGGCGCTCGAGACCGGGATCGCCTACATCCGGGAGCGGCAGGCGTTCGGCCAGCCGCTCGGCAAGTTCGAGGCGATCCAGTTCGAGCTCGTCGACCTCTACACCCAGGTCGAGGCCGTCAAGTGGCAGGTACGCCGGGCCGCGTGGCTGCTCGACCAGTACCCGCTGAAGGGGGACCGCTCCCACCGCTCCGAGGTCGACCTCGCCGTCGCCTCGGTGAAGCTGACCGCCCCCCAGATCGCCTTTGAGTGCGTCAAGCGGGTCATGATGTGGTTCGGCGCCGCCGGCTACACCAAGGACGCCGGGCTCGAGCTCGGCCTGCGCGGGATCATGAGCTACCTGGTCGGCGCGGAGGGGGGCCTCAACATCATGCGGATCATCCTCGGGCGGGAGCTGCTCGGCAAGGAGTTCGTGCCGTACCGCTAGCCGGGGGGGCCCGGCGCGAGGGAGTGCGGTGGTCTGGCAAGGTCCACAGCACGTTCAAGTAATCGGCACCGGCTCCCGGGAGCGTTCGAGGTTGGCGATGCCGCAGGCAAGCTCCTCCGTGAACCCGTTCGAGACCGCGAAGCGACAGATCGACATCGTGGCCGACCTCATCGGCCTCAACGGTGGGATCCGGGACGTCCTGAAGCACCCGAAGCGGGAGCTCACCGTGAACTTCCCGGTGCGGATGGACGACGGCTCGTTGCGGGTCTTCACCGGGCATCGCGTCCAGTACAACATGGCACGGGGCCCGTGCAAGGGCGGCATCCGCTACCATCCCCAGGTGACGCTGGACGAGGTCCGGGCGCTGGCCGCCTGGATGACGTGGAAGTGCGCCGTCGTCAACATCCCGTACGGCGGGGCGAAGGGCGGCGTGATCTGCGACCCGAAGGCTATGTCCAAGACCGAGCTGGAGGGGCTGACCCGCCGCTACGCGAGCGAGATCTCCCAGATCATCGGCCCGGAGATCGACATCCCGGCGCCGGACGTCTACACGGACAGCCAGACGATGAGCTGGATCATGGACACGTACTCCATGCAGAAGGGCTACTCCGTGCCGGGCGTCGTCACGGGCAAGCCGATCGCCCTCGGCGGCAGCGAGGGCCGCGGCGAGGCGACCGGCCGGGGCTGCGCCTACGTCATCCGCGAGGCGGCGAAGGACGCCGGCGTCCGGGTGAAGGGCGGGACCGTCGCGGTCCAGGGGTTCGGCAACGCCGGCAGCGTGGCGGCGAACATCCTCCACGACGAGCAGGGGGCGACGATCGTCGCGGTCTCCGACTCCAAGGGGGGGATCTACAAGGCCGACGGGCTCAACCCGAAGGCCGTCGAGGCCCACAAGGCGAAGACCGGCTCGGTCGTCGGCTTCCCGGGGACGAAGGCGCTCTCCAACGACGAGCTGCTGGAGACCAAGGCCGACATCCTGATCCCGGCGGCGCTCGAGAACCAGATCAGCGCGAAGAACGCCGACCGCATCCAGGCGAAGATGGTCGCCGAGGCGGCGAACGGGCCGACGCTCCCGGAGGCCGACACCACGCTGTTCCAGAAGAAGGTCACCGTGCTGCCGGACATCCTCGCCAACGCGGGCGGGGTGACGGTGAGCTACTTCGAGTGGGCCCAGGACATCCAGGGGTTCTTCTGGTCGCTCGAGGAGGTCAACCAGCGCCTGGAGCGGGTCATGACCCGATCCTACGCGGATGTCCACCGCGTGGCGGCCGAGAAGAAGGTCCACAACCGCACCGCGGCCTACGTCCTCGCCGTCCAGCGGGTCGTCGACGCGATCCGGACCCGCGGCATCTACCCGTAGCCCGACCGTCCCGGTCCGGATGGTCGAGCTCCCGAGGTGCCGCCGGGCGACCTGGCCGGAGGTCGAGGGCTGGGCCGACGCCGTCGCCGCGAAGGTCCGCGCCGCCGGGACGCGCCCGGAGACGATCGTCGGGCTCACGCGCGGAGGCTGGGTCCCGGCCCGCCTCCTCGGGGATCGCCTCGGCGTGCGGCGGCTGGTCGCCCTGCGCGTCCAGCACTGGGGCGTGACCGCCGCCCGGGACGGGCAGGCGCGGCTCACCGAGGGCCTCTCGGGCGAGATCGCCGGGGAGGCCGTCCTCGTCGTCGACGACATCACGGACACCGGCGATAGCCTCCGCCTGGCGAGCGAGCACGCCCGCGCGGCCCGCCCCCGGTCGCTGGAGACCGCGGCCCTCGTGCACATCGCCCACGCGACGTTCGTCCCGACGTACTTCGGCGAGGAGATCCCGCGCGACGCCTGGGTCTGGGTCGTGTTCCCGTGGAACTACTGGGAGGACCTGGGCACGCTCGCCGCCCGGGCCGCCGAGATCGCCCCCGGCCTCGAGGGGGTCGGGCGGACCCTGCGGGAACGGTGCGGCCTGGACGTCCCCGCCGACGACCTTCGGCGGGTCCTCGGCCCGCCGCGCTAGCCGATCGTCGTCGGCGCGGTCGCCGCCTGGGCCAGCGCGCGGAAGTGCTGGTGGATCATCCCCGCGCCGATCACGAGGCCGAGGCCGGTGACGATGAGCCCGGCGAGGAACGGCACCTGGCTCACCGGGGCGAGCCCCTGGAGGTACCGCACCAGGAAGACGATCCCGTAGCTGAGGAGCCCGGTCCCGATGACGCTGGTCGTCGCCACGACGAACGAGCGGGGGAACTGCCCGCGGGCGAACATCCGGCGCAGCGCCCGGCCGGTCTCCCAGACCAGCGCCCCGAGGATCCACCAGAGCAGGCCGCTCTGCAGGAACAGGAGGACCCGGTCGACCAGGGAGAGCCCCACGCCCGCGGCGTACTGGTTGTACCCGGTCAGGAACCCGACGCCTACGAGCGCGACGGCGAACAGCCCGAAGCCGAAGGCGACCGAGCCCTGCCGCGTGTCGACCGAGGCGGACCGGACCGCGTCGATCAGCGCCTCGTCGATATCGAACGTCCAGAAGATGAGGTAGACCCCGAGCAGGATCGCGAGCCCGATCACCCCCCAGATCAGGACCCCGCCGGCGGCCGCGAAGCCGAGGATCAGCAGGACGAAGGCGAACGGGAGGATCGTCTTCGCCCGGAGCTTCGGGTCCTTGAGGGCGCGGACGAGCGTGTAGTACGTCGATTCGAGGCTCGCGCTCTGGCGGATGAAGACCCGACGGACGCCGTCGATGCGCACGCGCGACGCGAGGATCGGGAACAGGTACTCGTCCTCCGCGCCGTCGCTCACCAGGTAGGCGCTGGTCGCCTTCGCGGTCGAGAGCACCTGGTCGAACTGGTCGGCGATCCGGCGGTCGGAGAGGACGCCCACCTTGGGCGAGCCGGTGAGCACGCAGATCTCGCACTCCTCCCCGGCGCCGCGGAGCTCGTCCAGGAGCGAGACGGAGGCGAAGAGAGCGTTGGTGTCCGAGTCCTCGGGATCGGTCGTCCCGAGCTTCACGGCGGCGTCCAGCACGTCCGCCCGGCCCACGACGGGTCCGACCACCCCGGCCTTCCGGCCGAGGTCGTCGTCGCGGTCGACGCAGACGACGAGGCGCATGGCCCGCGAAGCATGGACGGCGGTCCGCATAATCGTTGGCGTCCACCGGCCCGGGACGCGGGCCTCGGAGCCCCCGGCGGCGGGTCCCGCGGGTCGGCCCCTCGCGAACCCTTATACTCCGCGGGCTCCCCTCGGGCTCCGCCCACCCATGGCCGACCTTCCGGACAAGTCGAGCGCCTTCGTCGACTGGTACCTGGCCGCGGTCGAGGCCGCGGACCTCACCGACAAGCGCTACCCGGTGAAGGGGATGAACGTCTGGACCCCGTACGGGCTGGCGGCCCGGCGGCTCCTGGACCGGGTCCTGGTCACGGAGATCGAGGCGACCGGCTCGGTCGCGGTGGAGTTCCCGCTGCTGATCCCCGAGACCGAGTTCGCGAAGGAGGCGGAGCACATCAAGGGGTTCGACCGCGAGGTGTTCTGGGTCACCCGCGGCGGCGCCTCCCCGCTCGACGTGCCGCTCGCCCTGCGGCCGACCTCGGAGACCGCGATGTACCCGATCTTCGCGCTCTGGGTCCGCTCCCACCGCGACCTGCCGCTCAACGTCTACCAGATCGTGAACGTGTTCCGCTACGACACGAAGACGACCCGGCCGTTCGTGCGGGTGCGCGAGATCCACTTCTTCGAGGAGCACACCTGCCAGGCGGACATCGCGGCGTCGGACGCCCGGGTGCAGTCGAACCTGGCGGCGTTCCGGAAGATGGCGGAGGCGTTCGGCCTGCCGTACCTCGCGATCCGCCGGCCCGAGTGGGACAAGTTCCCGGGGGCGTTCTACTCGATCGCCTTCGACGCGCCGGTCGGCGGGGCGCTCACGCTCCAGCTCGGCACGGTGCACGCCTACCGGGAGAACTTCTCGCGCCCGTACGGCATCCGCTTCGAGGCCGCCGACGGGAGCCAGCAGTACGCCCAGCAGACGACCTTCGGCCTCTCCGAGCGGCTCCTGGGCGCGATCGTCGCGGTGCACGGGGACGAGAAGGGGGCGGCGTTGCCGACGTCCGTGGCGCCCCACGAGGTCGTCGTGGTGCCGATCACGGCCGCCGGCGCGGGCGCGACGCCCCTCACGGTGGCGCGGGCGTACGCCGACCGGCTCCGCGCCGCGGGCCGTCGCGTGCTCGTGGACGAACGGGACGACCGGCCCGGGGCGAAGTACTTCTACTGGGAGGCGCGGGGCGTCCCGCTTCGACTCGACGTCGGGCGGCGGGAAGCGGAGAGCGGGACCGCCACGGCGGTGGACCGGCTCGGGCGGCGGACCACGGTGACGGCCGCCGCGCTCGAGGCGGAGGTCGCCGCGGCGCTCGCCGAGTACGACCGGGCGCTGCGGGGCCGGGCCGACCGGGCGTTTGCGGAGCGGTTCGCGCTGGCCCGCACGCTGGAGGAGCTGAAGGATTCGGCGACGGTCCGGGTCCTCTCCTGGTGCGGACGCGAGGAGTGCGGCCACGCGATCGAGACCGCCATCGGCGGAGGACTGCTCGGGACCCCCGAGGGGCCGCTCCCGATGGAGCTCGGGCCGCCGGGACCATGCGTCGCGTCGGGCGAGACCGAGAACGTCCGTTGGGCCGTCGCGGCCCGGCCGATCTGAACCGCCGTCGCTCAGCGGGGCGGCGGGGCCGGTGCCGGCGGGTTCGGCAGCATGAGCCACATTCCCGCGAGCCCGAAGCCCAGGAGCGTCACCGTGACGGCGTACACCCCGTTATCGATCCAGACCCCGAAGGAGAGCCCCCACCAGACGTAGAAGGCGACCCCGGCGACGACCAGGGCGGCGAAGCCGAAGAACGACGCCTTCCTCGGGAGCGACATCTCCCGGGGGCGGAGCGGCGGCGAGGAGGTGGACGGCGACTCGGCCATGGTCGTGCGGACCGCCGGTAAGGGGGCTCGGCATAACCCTTGCGGGACGGAGAAGGGGACCCGCCCCCGACCGAGCCGAGGCGTCGGCGGCAGCCTTTAACCTCCTGCGACGCGTAGAACGGTCCCGATGGTCGCGCCGCGCCCCAGCTCGGGAGGGCGGGGGCTCGACCGCCCTCCGACGC